>JAEDMF010000171.1 GCA_016303175.1 Bacteroidales bacterium | reverse complement strand
CACTATATAAGCTCCACCATAGGCCTTGCGGGTAATGAGGGTAACCTTGGGTACGGTAGCTTCCGCAAAGGCGTATGCAATTTTCGCACCATGACGTATGATGCCGGCGTGTTCCTGCCGCACACCAGGCAGAAAACCCGGAACGTCCTCCACAGCCACAAGGGGGATGTTGAAGCAATCACAGAAACGAATGAAACGAGCGGCCTTGTCGCTGCCGTCTATATCGAGCGAGCCGGCGAGATGGCAGGGCTGGTTGGCCACGAAGCCCACCGTTCTGCCTGCCATACGGCCGAAGCCTATGACTATGTTCTTTGCAAAATCGGGCTGAAGCTCGAAGAAATACTGCTGGTCGCAGATGGGCTGGATGATGTCCTTTATATCATAGGGCACGGAGGCATTCTCGGGTACCACGTTATCTAATTCATAGCACAGCCTTGTCACCTCATCGGTCACGGGCAGCACCGGAGCATCCTCCATATTGTTGGAGGGCAGAAAGCCCAGAATTTCCCTTATGGTCATAAGACACTCCTCATCATCGGTGCACACCAGCGATGCCACTCCGGACTCCGTCGAATGGACAGGAGCCCCTCCGAGTTCCTCCTTAGTGCAATCCTCGTTTGTTACGGACTTGACGACATTGGGACCGGTGACGAACATCTGACTCTCCTTGTCAACCATCAGTATGAAATCCGTCAGGGCGGGAGAATAGCAGGAGCCTCCGGCACAGGGACCCATTATGGCACTGATTTGAGGCACGACTCCGGAAGACATTACATTGCGACGGAAAATCTCGGCAAAACCGGTCAAACTTTCTATACCTTCCTGGATGCGCGCGCCTCCGGAATCGTTGAGCGCTACGACAGGGGCTCCGCACTTGAGGGCCATATCCTGTATCTTGGTAATCTTGCGTGAGTTGGCGGCGCTGAGCGAACCTCCCAGGACAGCAAAGTCGAAGGCATACACGAACACAGTCCTGCCGTCTATCTTGCCGTAACCTGTCACAACGCCGTCACCGGCAATACGCTTAGCCTCCATACCGAAGTTGTGGCACTGATGCTTGACATATTTGTCAATTTCCACGAAAGTATCCTTGTCAAACAGGAGATTCAACCTCTCGTAAACCCCAAGTTTCTTCGCTTCCATATTATTCATTCTGTTTTAATTTGAGACCGACCAGAACCTGTTCGGCCATAACAATATCTCCTGCGGCGCAATTCACCGTCTCCACGACGCAATCCTCGCTCACCATTATGCTGGACTGCATTTTCATAGCCTCTATGGTCAGCACCACGTCACCCGCCTTGAGTTGCTGGCCCTCCGTGACGAACACATTAATGACCTTGGCAGGCATAGGTGACTTGATTTTGTCCGCCTGCTTGGCAGGATTGGCCTTGCGGCGCATACGCATGTACTTTGCCTTGGCATCAAGCATATCGATCTCATAAGTCGAGTAGTTGAGTCCCACTGAATAATGCTTGGTCCCCTCCTTGTGCAGCACAAAGGGGGAGTAGGACACGCCGTCGCAGAGCACGGAGCACTGGCCTTCCGCCAGCATGCAGAAGTCCACGTTATAAACCTTGCCGTCTATATCTATGGACAATTTGTTGCCATCCTTGCTGAGCAAGGTCACTTCGGCCAGTCTATTTCCTATCTGTACTTCCATTTGTCATCAATTTTTAAACTCTGAGAACACCTTTCTGGAGGCCGAAGGCACGCCACCTGCTCAGGGCGGAATCATCATCAGTCTGGGCAGTGTTCTCCTCGAAATTCATAAGGTAGTCCATATAAGAAGCAATTATCGCAATATCCTCAGCCTCAGTATGATAACCCTGACGGGCTGCAAGACGGTCCTGATTTTGCTCTATGAAAGAAGTATCATACTTTCCTTCCTTGAATGCGGGAATGTCGATAAGACGTCTCAGGTACTGTATGTTGGTGGTAAGCCCGACTACCCTGTACTCGTAAAGGGCGCGCCTCATACGCTCGATGGCATATTCCCGTCGCGATGCACATACGATGAGCTTGCTTATCATAGGGTCGTACCATATAGGTATCTCGTAACCCTGATATGCTGCGGAATCCACTCTCACGCCAGCTCCATTGGGTTCGCTCAGACGCTGAATCAGGCCGGGAGAAGGGCGGAAATCATTGTCGCAATCCTCGGCGCAGATACGGCATTCTATGGCCCAGCCTCTCTGGACTATGTCATCCTGCTTGTAGGAAAGAGGCTCTCCCGACGCCACGAGTATCTGCTGTTTTACAATGTCCACCCCGCAGACAAACTCCGTCACGGGATGTTCCACCTGCAAGCGGGTATTCATCTCCAGAAAATAAAAATTTCTGTCATCATCCACGAGAAACTCTATGGTGCCTGCTCCGATGTATCCCACTTGACGGGCGGCGGCAACTGCGGCCTTTGCCATTTTGGCTCTGAGGGATGCATCGAGGAAGGGGCTGGGACTCTCCTCCACTATCTTCTGGTGACGGCGCTGCACCGAGCACTCCCTCTCATAAAGGTTCAGCACATTTCCGTAGGTATCTGCCAGTATCTGGAACTCGATGTGATGAGGGTTCTGAAGATATTTCTCAATGTAGATGGTATCGTCTCCGAAACCGGACAGAGCCTCGCTGCGGGCCTGGGCCATCATACTCTCCACTTCCTCCGCATTCGCGGCAACTCTCATACCCTTGCCTCCTCCTCCCATCGAAGCCTTGATAATGACAGGATAAGCTATACGGGAGCAAGCCTCAAGAGCCGCCGCAACATCAGATACGGGCTCAAACAAACCGGGAACGACAGGCACTCCCGCCTCCATCATAGTCTTGCGGGCTCTTATCTTGTCTCCCATCGCCTCCATTGTTTCGGGGGAAGGTCCTATGAAAATTATGCCCTCACTGGCGCACATCCTCGCAAATTCCGCATTCTCCGAAAGGAAGCCATAGCCTGGGTGTATGGCATCCGCACCGTGCTTCTTGGCCGCCTCTATTATCTTATCCATACGGAGGTAACTCTCCGAAGAGGGAGCAGGGCCAATGCATTCTGCCTCATCGGCATAGAGCACGTGCCTGGAACTGCGGTCAGCCTCGCTGAATACTGCCACTGTGCGTATGCCCATTTCATAACAGGAACGCATCACCCTGAGGGCAATCTCTCCCCTGTTCGCCACAAGCACCTTCTTTATTGTCTTAGTCATACTGTCAAAAATTCAACTTGTACGAAATTAACAAATATTATTGCATTTCCAGCACTATCTCGAAAAGAGAAGGCCAGTCCTTGCCAGTGAGGTGGATTTTGCCGTCCAGAACCGCTATTCCGTTGAGCACGTCCATATCCGG
>JAEDMF010000170.1 GCA_016303175.1 Bacteroidales bacterium | reverse complement strand
CCCGGAGGCGGCATTTCCCTATGTTTTTGCCGCCGAGGGTGCGCAGCACCCGCCTAAAAAGCCGCCACGCTCAACAACCCTCGCCGCAGCACCCGCCTAAAAAGCCGCCACGCTCAACGGCCCTCGCCGCAGCACCCGCCCCAAAAGCCGCCACACTCCACGGCCCTCGCCGCAGCACCCGCCCAAAAAGCCGCCACGCCCTCCGCCCACCCATCTCACACCCCATCACAGAAAAAAGGCTGACTGCCAGTCTTTCGACCTTAAGTCAGCCTCAGCTTTATGCTTTGACAGGCATCCTATTTCTCGAGGGATTTCTCCTTGGAGCGTGTCAGCTTCTCTTTCATCGCGTCAACGCAGGCATTGACTGCGTCCTCGAACGTGGTCGAGTTTCTCTCGATAATGTGGTTCTCGCCAGGAGTGTGGAGCTTGAGCTTCACATTCTTATTGGCTGGCTCCTTAAGAAGTGAAAGGGTTACCTCGACATCACTCTGACCTTCGTGGAATTTCTCCAATCTGGCAACCTTCTTCTCGATGAAGGCAACAAGTTTGGCGTCTGCGTCAAACTTGAGGGATTTGATTGTAATTTCCATAAATACCTCCAATTTTAGTTTGGTTCTCTAAAGATAGACAAAAAGCTCCGGATTTGCAAAGAAAAAATTATGGGACTTGGAAGAACCCCTGTTCAAGAAAAAAGGGCGACAAGACCGGAAACAAACATCAGGGCATAGATCAGGTGACGGAGATGACCGGCATTGATACGCTTGAAGATGCTTGCGCCCGCGAGAAGTCCTATCAGCACTCCGGCAATACCGATGCAAAATGATTCAAGGACAAAGGATGTAACAAAACCGTTACCTGCTCTGTAGATAGTCATCATAGTGTTTCCTATGAGGAAATACCACTGGGTAATCGCCATATATTCCTCCTTGCTGTCGGTACAGCCGACGAAATAAATGACGGCGGGAGGTCCCTGCATTGCAAAAAGGCCTCCCATAATGCCGGAAATGCCGCCCATCGTCAGCTGAATGGGAATGCTTGGCCGGAGGGAGAACTTGCCGTTCAAAAAGAAAAAGTACAGACTGATCACTATCAACACCCCGCCCAGCACCTTCTTGAGTATGCGGCTGTCGATGTGCTTGACGAGTATGACCGCAAAGAAAGACACCACTATAAAGGTGAGGAGAATGGGAATCAGCTTTCTCCAAGGAACCTGGCGCACCATCCTTACCGCAGGAACGAGGGCTGTGAAGATGGCGAGCAGACCGGAAAGAGCGGTCGCTTCGGCGAAGGACGGCATAATGAAAGGCAGCAGCATCATTATGAAAATGCCGAATCCGAATCCGCATACCCTTTGGGTAAGGCTTGCTCCGGAGGCCATCAGAAATACCAGTATGAAATCCAGGATATCCATTGAACGCCTACAAATATAGGCAAATATTTGCCACTCAGTTCGCCACTTTGCCACAAAAATGCCACTTTGAGGGCATCTTTGCCACTATTCTTTTTCCTTCTCTGCTTCACTCGGTATATTTGCGCGTCATAATTTTAAAAACTAATGATACATTATCTTGAAAAACTCACCCGCACGATGAACGCGGGCTGGAATGAAAAGGCCCTCTGCAACTGGAGGGGAGAAGAATTCACCTATTGTGACCTGGCCACCCAGATCGAGAAATTCCATCTCTTTTTCGACGCCATAGGAGTGAAGAAAGGCGACAAGATAGCAATCTGCGCCACCAACTCTGCCCGCTGGGCCGTCACCTTCCTTGCTGTCAACACCTACGAGGCCGTAATCGTTCCGCTGCTTTCTGAGTTCACCCCTGATGCGGTTGCCAACCTTACCCATCACAGCGAGAGCATCATACTTTTCACCGACAAGGAAATGTGGAAGCGTATCGACAGCAGCAAAGTGCCCGGTCTCCGCGCTGTCATCGCCGTATCGGATTTCAGCATACTTATGGCTGAAAAAGATGTTGAAGACGCTTACAATTCTGTCGAGTCTGTATTCGCAGCCAAGTATCCTGACGGTCTGAAGCCGGAGAACATACACTACAACACCGACAACTGGAAGAACCTCGCAGTAATCAACTACACCTCCGGCACCACCAGCGCTCCGAAGGGCGTTATGCTGCGCTACGAATCTCTCTGCGCTTCCATCGATTTCGCAATCCGCAAGATTCCTGCAAGCTTCGAGGACAATATCGTTTCAATGCTCCCTATGGGTCATATATATGGTATGGTTTTCGAATTTATGTACCCTCTCGTATCCGGCGTCACCGTATATTATCTCGGAAAGACCCCTGCGGCATCCACGCTGCTCAAGGCCGTTGCGGACGTCAAGCCATACCTGATCATCACCGTGCCTCTCGTAATGGAGAAGGTTTACAAGAACTCTCTCAAGCCGACCCTTTCCAAGTGGTATATGAAGGTTCTGCTCGCTATCCCTGGCATCAACAATCTTCTTTACGGAGTTGTCACCAAGAAGCTCATCGCTGCCTTCGGCGGCAAGGTAAAGCAGTTCATAATGGGTGGAGCCGCCCTCAATCCGGACGTGGAGAAGGTATTCCGCAAGATGAAACTCCCTTACACCGTCGGTTATGGAATGACAGAGGCTGCTCCTCTGCTTGCCTACGCCCGTCCTGAGGACTTCGTTCCGGGCTCCTGCGGAATGAAGGTGGATTCAGCCGAGGTACGTATTGATTCCGAAGATCCTGAGCACATCCCTGGCGAGATCCAGGCCAAGGGCCTGAATATATGCAGCGGCTACTTCAACAATCCTGAGGCATCTGCCAACGCATTCACCGAAGACGGCTTCCTGCACACCGGCGACCTCGGTACTATGGACAAGGCCGGAAACATCGTGATACGCGGCCGTTCAAAGAATATGATACTGTCCGCCAATGGCCAGAACATCTATCCAGAAGAGGTGGAGGCCGTTTTGAACGCCCAGGAATATGTCATCGAGACCGTCGTTGTGGATCGTGCATCCAAGCTTGTTGCACTTATGTATATAGATAAGGATGCAATGAAGAAGGCCGGACTCGACGAGGCTGCCCAGGCCGCCAAGGTAGAGCATATACGCAAAGTATCCAACAGGGTACTCCCTTCCTACAGCCAGGTAACCAAGATCGAGCTTGTGGATGAGCCATTCGCAAAGACTCCTAAGATGAGTATCAAGCGTTTCCTCTACAAATAGGATTTTGTAAAATTCATAATACAACCTGAACTTGAACATACTTCACTGAAGCAGGAGGTCGACTAAAAAGGGTCGGCCTCTTCTTTTTTATTTATGAGCGGAGCTCCGCAGCTGCTACATAGTGAAACAGGATAGCCAGCTTCAAATGTTTTACTTTTAGGACGGTAAATTTTTACCGAAGTATTGTTAATCGTTATTTAGATTTATTTTGTACTTTTGTTGTTGCTT
>JAEDMF010000169.1 GCA_016303175.1 Bacteroidales bacterium | reverse complement strand
AAAGCACAACGGGAATCCCATCATTTTGAGAAAAATCTCAATGATGGGATTCCCGTTTTTGGCTTTTGGAGGGGCGGATCATGAAGAAATTCCGTATGCGCGTCGATACAGGCACCGAACTGTACACAATCGTCTCTGTTCTCACTGACAGTTTAAGAGAAAAAGAGATGTTTTATGCCGATGATAATAGACGCTTCGCAGATAATATGCTATTATTCATCTATATCAAAACAGGAGAGTTGGCCATGAAAAAGAGATTATTGTGCATGATTCTTACCCTGGTTATGATTTTCGCTCTCGTTCCCTCTGCGGCTGCCGCAAGTAATGAGGCTACCGAGGCGGCGGAGGCTCTGTATGAGCTGGGGCTTTTCAAGGGAACTGGCACCAATCCCGACGGCACGCCCATCTTTGACCTGGACAAGACGCCCACCCGGAACCAGGCCATCATCATGCTGGTGCGTCTGCTGGGTAAAGAGGAGGAAGCCCTTGCCGGAACGTGGGAGATTCCCTTTACGGATGTTTCCGACGCTATGCGGCCTTACATCGGCTACGCTTACGCCAACGGCCTGACCAATGGCTATACTGCCACGACCTACTGCGGCACGAATCCCATCAAGTCCAATCAATATATCACCTTTGTCCTGCGAGCGCTGGGTTATGCCTCGGGCGAGGACTTCAAGGTGTCCACCGCATGGGAGTTTTCCGACAAAATCGGACTGACGGACGGACGCTATCATGCTGGAAACACGACCTTCCTGCGAAGTGACACTGCCATCATCAGCCGCGGCGCAATCGACACGAAACAGAAAGACAGTGAGGAGACCCTGGCTGAAAAGCTGATTGAGAATCAGGTCTTTACCAAAGAAGCATACGAGAAGGCTACCACGGTTCCGGAAGTGCTGAGGGAACCGTCTGCGCCTGATGGACCGGATGTCACCTTTGCCGTCGATGGAGTGATGCTGCCTGATTGGGATTGGGATTACCAGACCGATGCGGGAAGCTATATCGTTACGCCCTATTGGGACGGCAGCACGTTCACTGATTTTGAAGTTGAGGTGGAGAACGGAAAGGGAAGCGTAACGAAAAACGGAGACGGCACGTTCACGGTCAACTTCCCGGCTGAGGAAAATCTCGACATTACGCTTTGGTATAATTTCATCGCACATACGGAAATTGACGAAAACGGAGAGGAAAACACCGAGATCAGCCGCACAAAGCGAAGTCTTACCTTTGCCACTCCGGTTCCGGACAGCGGCTTTGCGCTGAGCAGAAAGGGCATGACGCACCTGCCCGGAAGGGGGTTCGGCGATAATTTCAGTCCTTACTTTGTGCTGGATGTATACTACAATGGGAAACGTATCGACAATTATACGGTAACAGCCGCAGCAAACGCACCGTTCACCGCCTCGGTGCAGGCTGACGGAACCTTGCTGCTCCTGAAAACCGGACGTGGACACGCACAGTTCACCATCTCCTATCAGGGGCAGAGCGCAGACTTTGGCCTGTTTGTATCCTGATGAAGTGCTGCTGCACGATCTGTGGGGAACGCGTACGCCAAAGGCAATTTAGTGAAAAAGTTTAAAAGGAGCTGCTGCAGAATGAGTAATTCTGCAGCAGCTCCATTTCTTTTATGCAAACAGAGTAGGCTCTTCGGGTATAGTTGTGGTTCGAAAATGGCATCAAGCCTTACAGCCGCAAGGACTTAGGGGTTTTGGATATCTGCCCGGTAATGAAATCGGCAAATTCGAGCACACAAGGTACACCATATCGAGCATGTTTTGGATGTTCCGGAAGCCATAAGCCTTCCGGATGATGAGCTTGATTTTGTTGTTGGTAGCCTCAATTCTTGCGTTGCTGAGGCCGAGCTGGATGGTCTTGAGGATATGGTCCTTGTGGCGTTTTACCTTGGATCCAAGTTCCTGCATCACAGGTATTCTGCTGTGGCTCGCCCACCAGAACCAGCGCTTCAGTTCAGCGTCTGCTTCCTCAACGGATGCCATCTTCAGAATCAGGCGGAGCCTTTCCTTGATGCAGTACGCCCTGTAAAGCAGAGGGCTCTCTGTCTGAATCATCTCCAGGCGAAGCTGCTGGTTCTCAGTAAGATGCTCAGGGGCCTTGCCGAGGGCATAGACAGACTTCTTGAGCTGGTCAGCTTTGTTTCTTGCTTCCTTTGCTGCCTGTGCTTGGAGGTCATCAGCTTTGGGGCGGCCATGCCGTTTAGGAGTACTGTTCTTGAGTTCCTGGGCCTTCTTGTAGGCATCCCGCCACACTCCACGGCGCACTTCATCCAGGGCGTCCATAGCCCACTCAACGACGTGGAACGGGTCTATGCAGCGCTCGCAGCCGGGAGTAAACTCATTGACGCACTCCGTAATCCATTTGGCACCGTCGCCTGTTACGACCTTGATGCTTTCCAGCTGTTCCTTGGTCAATGAGCGGTAAAACTTCTCCAGAACGGATTTGCCATGCCCTTCAGCGGCCCAGACCACTGTGTTGGTCTCATGGTTCACGATGACGGTGATGTACTTGTGTCCTTTCTTGTAGCTGGTTTCGTCGATGCCGATGTAGACAAGGTTATTCAACCGGACCGCTCTTTCCGGCTCGATTTCATTCAGAGTACGGGAAATACAGCGGCCCACGGTCTTCCAGTCAATGCGCATGTACTCAGCTACTGCATTCCTCGGAAGGTAGACTGCAAGCCATCCAACCGTCAAGTCAAAGTCCTTTGTGAAGTGGCTTCCAGGATATGCCCATGGTACGTCAGCGACGATGCTGCCATGCTTAGGACACTTGATGCGCTGGGTCTCACTCTCAATCTCAACGAGGACGCTTCCAAAGTCGAGACCACGCCATACTCGAACGTCCTTGGAAGAACGGCCATCCTTGGGGCATTTCTTCCCACAAAAGGGGCAGCGATACTGGTGCTTCTTATCCGGCCGCGCCTTTACCCGGAGATGCTTCACACCTCGTCCATCGGTATAATTTTTAGCGGACTCGACCACTGTGTTCTTGACATTCAGCAGATTTTTGATTAAGGTGTTAGTTGAAGCCATCCGTGTTTCTCCTTTTGATTGTTGTGTGCCAACTAACACTCTAAAGGAACACGGGTGGCTTTTCAATTTTATTTTTGCACTGGTGACCGCCACCCTTGACTGAACCTGAAAGAAATGCCACTCGGTAGTTGCCGACGGCGACGAACTCATGAGCAGCTCACAGTGGCAACCGTCGGTTTTCCAGTTTGGCATTTCTTTCAGAACCCGTCAAGGGCAAGCCCCGTTGGGGTGGCTGGCTTGCCTCTGACTCAGAATCTATGAGCAGCATTTTGGACCTTCAGGGGGGGTGGTCCATCCACGATTATGCACGAAGCCCCAAAAAAGGTTTGCTTATCACTATACGCGGGAGGGCCATTGCCATGCCTAACGATTTTCGTTT
>JAEDMF010000168.1 GCA_016303175.1 Bacteroidales bacterium | reverse complement strand
AACCGGAATGTGCCCTGGAGGGCCCTGGAAGGCCGATTCGGGTGCCAGGTGAATTGCAGGAAAGCGAGGGCCCGTGCACTAACCGGGCTCTGAGGGCCGTGTGTGGCCGGTCGCTGATCTTCGGTAATCTTCCTGCTAATCATCGCGCGAGCGAATGTGCCCTGGAGCGCTGTCTGGAGGGGTTCGCGGTGCGCGATGGACACAAATCGGCACCATCGCGCGAGCGAATATGCCCTGCAGTCCCGTAAAATGGCGATTGCCTTGCCAGATGAATTGCAGGAAGCGAGGGACCGTGCACTAACCGAGCTCTGAGGGCCGTGCGCGGAAGTCAGGATGTTGATTGCAAACACTATTGAAGCTGCTCCGCGAAGGCCGACAAAGGAAAGCAGTCCCAATTGTCTGAAGGGATATTTATTGAAAGGGGCAAGGACTCCGCACACAGCCAGAGGACGTGCCACAAGGGTAAGGAAAACGAATATTATCATGGCCGGGAACAGCGAGTGCAGCAAGTTCAACGGGATTGCGAGCATTCCGAGCAGGAAGAAGATGACGATTTGCATCAGGCTCGTGATGGCGTCAAAGAAAGAAACCAATGGCCTGCGTTCCGGGAATTCGGTATTGCCCAGAACTATCCCTACAATATAGGCGCTCAGGTAGCCGTTGCCGCCTATCAGGTCCGGCAGTGCATAGGAAACAAGAGCAATGGCTATGAAAAGCAGCATATCGAAGCCATTGTTCTGGAAGCTGATTCTTTTCAGCAAGAAAACTGCTCCGCTTGCCAGCAGAAGCCCGCCTGCAACGCCGAAGGTTATTTGCGAAAAAATCTGCCAGACTACTCCTCCAGCCGTAACGCTGCCACTGAAAAGTGACAGCATTACAGTGGTGAGCATATAGGACATAGGGTCGTTGGAGCCGCTTTCCATCTCCAGCAGAGGGGCTGTTCTGTTCTTGAGGCCCAACTTGCGGGAACGCAGAATGGAGAAGACCGTTGCAGCATCCGTTGAACTTATTACTGCACCCATCAGAAAGCTCTCAAGCCAAGCCCACCCCAGAGCAAAATGGCAGAACAGTCCTACGAAGGAGGCGGTAAGTGCGACTCCCAATGTTGAGAGCATTCCCGCCTCCATGGCAATGGGTTTGGCGGATTTCCATCTCGTGCCGAAGCCGCCATAGAACATTATGAAGACAAGGGCCAAGGTGCTGATGTCCCCAACCACCCAACCCCAGTTGGATGCAAATCCGTCATACTGGCTTCCGCAAAGCAGACCAAGCACCAGGAAGAGGAGCAGAACCGGAATTCCGAACTTCCCGGAAAACTTGTTGAAGAATATGCAAATGACGACAATAGCTGAGAATATCAGAAGGTACAGTGCCAAAAACTCATAACAGTGAGATCAGTTTTTCTGCCCTGTCTCCATCAAGTTCGATGATTCCGGTAGCAGGTTCGTAGTCGTAATTGCAAAAATCATATACTTGGGCGTAGGCCACATTTTCAGACTTGTTGAAATAGACGTCGAGTCTGATGCTGCCACCTTCAGTCCCTTGTTTTATCACTAGCACCGGGGTTTTCCCTTCCAGGAATTCTATTATGGAGGTTCTGCACTCTTTGCAGATATCCTCCGATTCTTTTGTCAGCCATATGCCCTTACCGTTTATCTTATATCCTCCCTTATAGAAAAGGCACATTAATAATCCGCAAGTCCCAATGCAGATTCCCAGTCCCGGGTTTAAGAAGTATAGTCCAGCTCCGGCAAGAAGGACAAGTATAGATATGGCAAGATCCTTTCCGGTATGGACCTTTTTGAAATTGTATTCCATTTAATTGAAGTATTTTTAGCGTTTTACAAAAAGATAACAGTAATATGCCGCGAAGACGAGCAGCATTACGGCTCCTTCCCAGCGGTCTATGCGACATTTCCGCCCTGAATATGCCCAAAGCAGCAGCAACACGCAACTGGCAATGAGAATTCCGACATCCACAAGACTCATTCCCCCGAACGACAGCGGGGTAATGACGGAAGAGCATCCCAGAATCAGAAGGATGTTGAACACGTTCGACCCGAGGATATTCCCCAGAGCGAGCTGATCCTTATGCTTGGCTGCTGCAACAATGCAGGTTGCAAGTTCAGGAAATGAAGTACCTCCTGCAAGGATGGTGATAGCTATGAACTTGTCGCTGACTCCGAGCCTCCTTGCAATATCCGTGGCGGAATCGACGAAAAGCTCTCCCCCGAAGATAAGCCCGGCAAGACCGGCGGCGACTGCGAATATGGCAAGCGGCAGTTTCCTCTGCTTATGCTCAGGCATATCTGCAAGTTCTTTTGAATCAAACTTGAAACAGGAATACAGATAAACGCAGAACAGAAGAAGAAAAGCGATACCTTCCACTCTTGACAGAGCATCCCCGTCACCGATGCCGAGCAAGGTTTTGCTCATTCCGAAAAGCACCAGTATGACAGAGGCCGCAAGGGTGACAGGTATGTCGCGCTTGCGATTTGAATCTGTCATAGACACAGGCAATATAACAGCCGTGACGCCAAGAATGAAAAGAGCGTTGAATATATTCGAGCCGATTACATTACCTATTGAAATATCTGCATTGCCCTGAATGGCTCCCGTCAGACTCACTACAAGTTCCGGGCAAGATGTTCCGAAGCCTACAATTGTAAGACCTATAACGAATTCGCTGACTCCGGCCTTTCGTGCAATTGCCGAGGCCCCGTCAACAAGCCAGTCGGCACCGAGGACTATGAGTCCAAGGCCGACCAGCAGTAAAATGATTGTCATTGCTGATTCTGAATTTGATGATGCTGATTATGTTTGCCTTGACTAAAAGAAAGAACCGGCTAAATCAGCAACTGACAGAGAGAATGGATGTATCGGTTTGTGGACAATATCCCGGACGAAAACTGTTTCAGGCCCGTCTGGAATGAATATAGACTGTTTCTATTGAATACCCTCCCGTCCTTGACAACCAGGAAAGGGAATTTTGCGTTAGGCTGAATCCTGCGGCCTGAGTTTGAGGACCTATGGGGAAAAGTGACACTGCCGTTTCCTCCGATGTATCCTGTTGCGCAGGATGGAAGAATGGCGCAAGAATCGCTGTCAAGATTCCTGTTGCCGGTATCTTGCATTATCTCGCAGCACACTTTCTCATCAAAGGATATCCTGTCGCTGAAATTGCAGGACAGAATAAAACCGATTATGATAAGAAAGAATCTCATGCTGTTCTTTTGGGCAAAATTACATAAAAACCCTAATAATACAATTCTTCACCGATACTTATTGTAAGTATTCCTGTACTCTCTCTCAAGTTATGGCTGTTCATCGCAGGCACACCGGCCTCACTTCCCAAGCTTTCTGAATGCCAATGGTGAACAGCCTGCATACTTCCTGAAATATTTTCCAAAATCAGACGGATTGCTGAAAGACAGCATATCGGCT
>JAEDMF010000019.1 GCA_016303175.1 Bacteroidales bacterium | reverse complement strand
TCTTCGGGTGAAAATCTGACCTCGAAAATCTAATTCAAATCTGAGGCAACTTATTTTTTTCATATTACTAAATAAAACCAACTTATGAACAACAAAAGACCGACTATTATTGATTTTGTTGAGTTCAACACTCGCAAATACGCAAAGAATGTTTTCCTGAGGGAGAAAATTGGTTCAGTCTGGACTGAAACCACATTTGAACAGACCAGGGACAAGTCTAAAGTGCTTGCCGCAGGCTTCATGGCTTTGGGCCTGCAGAAAGGAGAGAAGGTGGCCCTTATCAGTGAGGGACGCAATTTGTGGATACTCTCCGAACTCGGCATACTCTATGCGGGCGGCGTGAACGTGCCCCTATCCGCAAAGCTGGAGGAGAGCAACGACCTGCTTTTCCGCATCAATCATTCTGATTCCCGCTTCGTTGTGGCCTCTGCCCAGCAACTTCCTAAAATCCGTAAGATTCACGACAGGCTCCCCGCAGTGGAGAAGGTCATAGTTCTCGACGACATTGAACTCGAGGAGGGCGAGATGCACATCAGTGAGCTGGAGAAGATGGGTGAGGCTTATCTCAAGGAACATTCTGACGAGTTGCAGAAGAGGATTGACAGCATCAAACCTGACGATTACGCTAATATCAGCTATACCTCAGGCACTACAGCCGACCCCAAGGGCATATTGCTCACACACCGCAATTATACAGCCAACGTCGAGCAGGGTTCTTCCGTCATCAGTGTTGACGAAGGCGCCGTGATGCTGATTCTCCTTCCTCTGGACCACTGCTTTGCCCACGTAGCCGGTTTCTACACTATGATGTACTACGGCGGTAGCATCGCAACTGTGCCCGTAGGCAAGACTCCGATGGCAACTCTGCGCAATGTACCCGTTGCCATCAAGGAGGTCCGTCCCCACGTAATGCTCTCTGTTCCCGCTCTTGCCAGAAACTTCAAGAAGAACATCGAAACAGGAGTCAAGGCCAAGGGCCCCGTGGTGGAGAAGCTTTACAATATCGCCCTTAAGAATGCCATTGCCTACAATAGGGAGTACTACAATGCAGGCGGTCTCAAGAATTTGTGGAGAAAGCCTTTCCTCAAGCTCTTCGACAAGCTTGTATTCAAGAACGTACGCGCAAACTTCGGCGGCAGGATGCAATTCTTTGTAGGAGGCGGAGCTCTGTTGGACATTGAGTTGCAGCGTTATTTCTGCGCAATAGGCATCCCCATGTTCCAGGGCTATGGACTTTCAGAGGCAACTCCCATCATCTGCGCCAACTCCACCGGACACGCCATTTTCGGCTCTTCGGGACGTACGGTGAAACCTATGGACATCAAGATTTGCGACGACGAGGGTAGGGAACTGCCTCTGGGTGAGAAAGGTGAGATTGTCATCAGGGGAGAGAATGTCATGGCCGGATATTGGAAGAATCCCGAGGCTACGGCTGCGACGGTGCGTGACGGTTGGCTGCATACCGGAGATATGGGCTATCTTTATCCTGCAGATCCCCGTTTCCTCTATGTGACAGGCCGTTTCAAATCTCTGCTTATTTCTTCGGATGGAGAGAAGTATTCTCCCGAGGGCTTTGAAGATTCTCTGACCGATGGTTCCAAATATATCGACCAGGTCATTCTTCACAACAATCAGGACCCTTACACTATAGTGTTGCTTGTACCCAACAAGGATGCTCTCAAGGAATATGTTGCCAAAGCTGGGGCAGATCCCGCGAGCCGCGAGGGTAAGGAATTGATGCTCAAATGTTTGCAGGGAGAGATTGATTCTTATAAGAAGGGCGGGTCCCACGAGGGTATGTTCCCCGAGAGGTGGTTGCCTTCTGCCATTGCTGTCCTTCCCGAGGCTTTCACAGAGAAGAACGGTCTGGTCAATTCCACGATGAAAATCGTGCGCGGCAAGGTGGAGAAACACTATGCCGACCGCATCGAGTACGCCTATACCGCCGAGGGCAAGAATCTTGTCAACGATCGCAATCTCGAGTCTCTTTCATAATTACTCTCGGGGTGGCGGAAGCTGGCCTAAAAGTCATCAGCCAATTCCACCACCTCCGGAGCATTGATAGCAGAGCTGCATCAAAAATGAGCGGCACAAAAAAAGGATGACTCTTTGTGAGCCATCCTCTTTTTTGATGTTCTGTGGTGATTTATTCGCCCTTACGCGCGCAATACATTATCTTGAGGGCAGAGCAGCGGCGGAGTTCCTGTTTAACGTCGGAGACGATACCCATACGGACATTCTCGTCGCAACGGAGAACTACTGTCATAAACTGTCTGTCAACCTCGGACATTGCATCGCGTTCTGCTGCAACAAAATCTCGGATGTCATCCGTTGTCTTGAAGGAGTCGTTGAGCTGGATACGGGCATCGGTACCGTACTGGGCCTGCATGGTCTGGATAGGTGTACCGATGTTGATGTATGAAGCAAGGTCTTTCCTTTCAAGTTTCACTACCTCAGAAGCCTCGGGGAGTTTGATCATAACCTTGTTCTCGGTCTCGCGCATTGATGTTGTCACCATGAAGAAGAACAACAACATGAACACGATATCGGAGAGAGAGGATGAGCTATACGAAGCCATCCCTCTGGAAGAACCTTTTCTGAATTTGGCCATATCTGTTTCTCCTATCTTCTTGAGTGTTTACCAACGTCCTTGGGTTCTGCCTCGGAAATCTGCTGAGGAATGGCTTCGCGAACTATCTTCTGTTCGCTTTCGCTGAGTTTCGCGTAGGGTTTACCCAGACGTGTCATTGCGAAATCATTACGAAGCTCGTTCACGGCCTTAACCAGCTCATTCTGTACGGCCAGGTATGCCTGATAAGACGTACCGCGGTCGTTCTGAAGCGAGATTACACCCTTGCTGACCGCACAGGAGCCGAAGCCCTCTATGTTCTTGATTTCCTTCTCGGGAAGATTGGGAAGGTCATTGGGGTTGGTAAGGAATTCTTTGATCTTGTCTTTCAGCAGGCTAACGTCCATCACCTCGTTGCCGGCGTAAAGTCTGTCGGCAGAGTTGATCTTTACAACTATGATATTGCGCCTGTTAATCTTCTGGTCCTCGACTTTCTGATTCTCGTCGGGGATGGGGGGAAGACGACGCTGCAGGCCTGAGTCCTGATTCATTGTAGTTGTCATCAGGAAGTAAGCCAGAAGCAGGAAGGCGATATCGGCAGTTGAACTGGTATTAAGATCCGGTGTTTTTCTAGCCATGGTGAAAACTATTTTTTGAGACGGCCCATGATTGCACCGACAATGATTGAGAGCACTGCTCCGGCAATGGCGATGTAGGTGAGGATAATCACGGTGTCAGTCAGTTTGAGTGTGCCGGCAGAGACGGGAGCTCCCGTGTAGCCGATAGCAGGATTGCCAGGCACTACCATATATACAACAACAACCAGGGCTACTAGGCCTACTACGACTGCACCCATACGGATGAGTTTTTTGGGCTCTTGCGCAACTACCCTGATGATGCCGTACACGATAGCCAATATGGCAATGACCAGCATTGCGTATGCCCATATGAGCAGGCTGTTGACAGAGGTCTCCGAACCGTTCTGCGCAAATACGAGCGCGGTCAGAGCTATGCCGACGAGCATCAGTGCCCACATAGCATATTTAACTATCTTGTTCAACATATCTTACTATTTATTGTTGTATTTTACGAGTGTGTCAACGAAAGAAATGGAGGCATCTTCCATCTCAATGGAAAGAGTATCGATTCTTGCGAGGATATAGTTGTAGAACACCTGAAGGATAAGGGCAACGATCAAACCGCCTACGGTTGTAATCAAGGCCACTTTCATACCACCGGCAACGATGTTCGGAGAGATGTCGCCTGCTGCCTGGATGGCATCGAAGGCCTGAATCATACCTACTACGGTTCCGAGGAAGCCCAGAGAAGGAGCCATTGCGATGAACAGACCTACCCAGGACAGACCTTTCTCCATGTTGCTCATCTGTACTGAGCCATAGGAAACGATGGTTTTCTCAACCACGTCCATTCCCTGCTCTGAGCGGAGAAGTCCCTGGTAGAAGATAGAGGCGATGGGACCCCTGGTGTTGCGGCAAACGTCTTTTGCTGCCTCGATTCCGCCGTTTTCAAGTGCGGCTTCAACTTTCTTGAGGAGGGCCTTGGTGTTGGTCTTGCAGAATGCAAGGTAAAGGATGCGCTCGATAGCAACTGCCAGACCGAGGATAAGACAGATGATAACGAGGCTCATGAAGCCTGCGCCACCCTCGATGAACTTGGTCTTGAGCTGCTGGTGGAGGGGCTCCTCACTCTGACCTGCGGCAAAAGGATCCGCATTTACTGCTTCTGAAACCTCTTCAGTAGCAACGGGTGCTTCGGCTGCATCCTGAGCAGAAACCAGCTGGCTGGAAACTGTCAGGGCAACAACAGAAGCTGCCAAAAACATGAAAATTTTTTTCATAATGTTTTGAGTGTTAATAAATAATGAATGTGTTTGTATAAATGTTTGTTCTATTGTCCTCAAAAAAACAACGCAATATAGCAAAAAGAGGGGAAGATTTCAATAAAAAAATCAAATTCTTACAAAGAAAACAGTGTGGAGGCGTTTCTGGTGGTGATATCCGCAACGGTATCAATGCCAACGCCCTTGCGGGAGGCGAGAAATTCCGCAATCAGGGGAATGTAGGAGCTGTCGTTGCGAGTGCCTCTGTACGGGGTGGGGGTCAGGTAGGGAGAGTCGGTTTCCAGAACTATCCTGTCAATGGGAATGTCCACCACCGTGTCGGCTATGGATGCCTTCTTGAAGGTGAGCACCCCTCCTATGCCCACATACCAATCACCGTATTTTTCCAGTCTTCGGAAGGTCTCGATGCTGCCGCTGAAGGCGTGGAACACACCTTTGAGTCCGCGGCCTCTGTAGCTTTCCAGAACAGAAAAGCATTGCTCCGAGGCATCCCTGCAGTGGACTATTACAGGCAGCTTCTTTTCGAGGGCAATGTCCAGTTGGTGGCGGAAGGCTTCCAGTTGGGCCGGCAGGCTTTCCTTGCCGAAGTGCAGGTCGAGACCGGTTTCGCCTATGGCCAC
This sequence comes from Bacteroidales bacterium, assembly GCA_016303175.1. Classification (GTDB taxonomy): domain Bacteria; phylum Bacteroidota; class Bacteroidia; order Bacteroidales; family UBA932; genus Cryptobacteroides. The sequence goes on along the minus strand of JAEDMF010000019.1, from coordinate 12,238 downwards.
TATTTCCGGGTGCTTCCTGACGGCTTCGTCAAGCTGGTCCAGTTCTTTGCGCCAGTCGTCTCCGAGTTCGGTGGGGTGCAGGCCAAGACAGGCCCGTGTATGTTCCGGCCATCTGCTACACAAGTCCAACAGGGGAGCCCTTTCATTCGAGCAGGTGTCCGGGATAATCATCATTGTGACTCCGGCGCCGATTGCTTTTTTTATTGCCTCGTCCTGACCTTCTACGCCTCCGTAGGCTTCGTCATACAAGTGGCAGTGCGTATCTATGAATTTCATTTTCTATTAAATTGTCGCGGCTTAAATGCAGTTCAATTCGCAAATTTACGCAGAAATCGGGAAATTCGGCATATACCGCGGCCGGCAAGGGGCAGCAATGCCTTTATATGATGCTTGCCCGGCCAAGCAGGTCCACGCGGATTAGACCCTCGCTCTCGAGCAGGGGCAGCAGGGCTGCGACGTCCTTGTAGGCGAAGCCGCATTCTCTGGCGAGTTGCTCGGCATTGAGATCGCGGCGCAGGCGTATGGTTTCGAGCAGTATCCGTATATCTTCGCTTTTAAAGCCGGCAGAGTCAGGCGGTGTTCGCTGTCCTTCGCTTTTATGGCCTCTTTTTTTGTAGCCGAGGGCTTTAAGCAGCTGGTTGCAATCGCTTATGGGGTCGGCTATGCGATTACTGATCAGTTGATTGCATCCTTGGCTGCGGGGATCGTCGATGCGGCCGGGGAGGGCGAGGACGCTGCGTCCGTAGGACTCAGCGACCCGGGCGGTGGTCATACCACCGCCTTTGACCCTGCTTTCCATAAGCAGGGTCGCCCTCCCCAGGCCGGCTATGATGCGGTTCCGGCTCAGAAAATTTATGCCCAGAACCTCGGCTCCCGGCGGATGCTCCGAAATGACTGCACATCCCGGAGTGTGAATCAGCCTGTCCGCCCAGTATTCGTGACGAGAGGGATAAATTGTGTCTATGCCCGTTCCCAGAACAGCTATGCTCGTCAGGGAGGAGTTGAGGGCCGCCTTGTGGGCACAGATGTCTATGCCGTATGCCAGACCGCTGACTATGCAGGGCCGGGATTCGACCCCGGCTAGTTCCCCGACCACCTTTTCGGTCCAGGCTATGCCATATGAACTTGCGTCTCTGGTGCCCACAATTGCGATGAAATCTTGTGAGAAGATGTTCTCAAAACTGTCCTCGCTTCTGACGAAAAAGCCCAGAGGTGCATCCTCGCACATCCGGAGAGGCTCCGGAAAGGCGGAGTTATCGTGGCACAGATAACGGAAACCTTGTTTTTCAATCTGTTCAAGCCTCTCCGCTTCCTGAATGATGTTCACCGAGGCTATCTTTTGAGCATATTTATTATAGGGTCCCAAACTTTCCATTATCCCTTCGGGGCCCAATCCGAGAAGTTCAGCCGCGCCGCCGAATATTTCGACGGCTTCGTTCGCCAGGCGGGGTTCATACTTGAATATCTTTCCCAGTGCAAAGCTGCAGATTGCTTCTTTCGTCATAATTTTTTTTGCTTCAAACAACAAAAAAAAAAACGACCGGAAATCCGATCGTTTTTGTAAGATTTTGCTTTTTCTTAAAGACTTTTGCTTTTTTTTATGTTTTTCAGCTCGAAAGTGTGATGTTGGGGGTCAGATTATCAGCATCGCATCTCCGTAGGGACCGAACCTGTAGTCCTTCTCAAGGGCTTCTGTGTATGCCTTCTTAACCACATTCTCGTAACCTCCGAAGGCTGCCACCGCCATCAGCATAGTCGATTGGGGAGTGTGGAAGTTGGACAGAATTGCATCGGGGATGGCGTATTTGTAAGGAGGGAAGATGAACTTGTTTGTCCATCCGTCGAAGGGGATAACCTCGTTGTTGGTGGTAACGAAGGTTTCCAGAGACCTCATAACTGTCACGCCTACTGCCAGTACTTTACCGCCTGAGCGCTTGGTGCGGTTGATTTTTTCAGCTGCTTCGGGAGTGATGATAACTCTTTCGCTGTCCATTCTGTGCTTTGAAAGGTCTTCAACGTCCACGTTCCTGAAGTAGCCCAGCCCCATATGGTCTGTGATGAAGGTAGTGTCGATGTCCGCCAGTATCAGGCGGCTCATCATTTCTCGTGAGAAATGCAGGCCTGCTGCGGGAGCGGCTACGGCACCTTCGTTCTTTGCGAAGATAGTCTGGTAGTTCTCCGCATCTTCGGGGGTGACTTTCTTTTTAACCCATTGGGGTACAGGCGTTTCTCCCAGAGCGAAAAGGGAACTCTTGAACTCATCGTAGCTGCCGTCGAAGAGGAAGCGCAGCGTTCTTCCGCGGGACGTGGTGTTGTCTATGACTTCGGCCACCATGGATTCGTCCTCGCCGAAATAGAGTTTATTCCCTATCCTTATCTTGCGGGCGGGCTCAACTATCACGTCCCATACCCTCTGCTCCTTGTTAAGTTCGCGGAGCAGGAAGACCTCGATGTCCGCTCCGGTTTTTTCCTTGTTGCCGAACAACCTCGCGGGGAAGACCTTTGTATCATTCAATACGAAGTTGTCGCCCTTGCCGAAGTATGTCAGTATGTCTTTGAAAATCTTGTGCTCTATTTCTCCTGTTTCGCGGTGGAGCACCATCATTTTGCATTCGTCCCGCCAACGTGTGGGTTCGCTGGCTATCTTTTCTGCAGGTAAATCAAAATTGAATTGTGAAAGTTTCATCTGTAAATAGTACAATGTAAATAGTACATCATTTCATTATACGGATTTTTTCAGAAAAAGTTTCACTACATCTTCGATTGAGGGGTAAGTATTCTCCATTGCGAAGGGAATTGCTGATTTTGCCAGCCAGGTTGCCTTGGTGATGTCCTCTTCTCTCTGGGGTGTAAGCTCTATGGGTTCGTTGTCCAGCATACTGTACCACCAACTGTGCTTGAGATGCCACAAGCCGTCGCGGAAGTAGCAGTGGTCCGTCGTGCAGATGTACGATTGCAACTCCAGAGTATTGATTCCCGTTTCTTCCTCAACCTCCCGCAGTGCGCAGGTCTGAAGGTCTTCTCCCTCTTCCTGATGCCCCTTGGGCAAGTCCCACATTCCGTTCCTTTTGATGAACAGGTAGTCTCCCCGACGATTGGTCACAAGACCTCCGGCCGCATTCACCTCCCTGAAACAGGAGCAGAGGCTTTCGTATGCTTTGTCTTGGGAATGCGTAGGCACGTAAACCTTCGTGGGGGAGTCTCCGCTCTTGAAGATGTCCGCAAGAGGGGCCAGACCCTTTCCTTCCCTGTAGGGGAAAAGTATGGCGTTGGGGTCGAGCAGGGTGGACTGGTCAGGAGGGCAGATGATGATGCTTTTCCTTCCGAAATATATCTTGCGCATCAGGTGATAAAAATTGCTATCTTTGCATGCAAAGTTAAGAACTATTATGGCAGAATACAAGAGCAGGACGGTTGTGCTCAAGCGCAGCGCGGAAGATATTTACAGGGCACTTACGGATTTGGAGAGGTTTAAATCGATGATTCCTTCCACTTATGCCGACCAGGTGCGGATTGAGGGAAACAGCATCAAGGCGGATTATGCCGGCTTCAATCTGGTTGTGGCCCTGACATCCTCGGAGCCTTTTTCCAGGGTTGTCTATTCAGGAGTTGATAGCCCCTTCCCCTTTTCCGTGGAATTCATTATGGAGCCCTTGGATGATTCTCAGAGCTGCAATTTCACCATTGCGGTGGACGCTGAGCTGAATTTTATGATGAAGGCTCTTCTGGGCTCGAAAATCAAGGAATATCTGGACAAAACCGTTACAGCTCTATCTCAAGGTGGCTTCCCTACAGTCTGATATACCTGTTAGCATCAGGATAAATCCCTTTAAACAGGCTGACCTTTCCTATCTGGATTTTGACGGGGAGGTGCCTTGGTGCGAGTGGGGAAGGTATCTCCGGGAGCGGCCTTCTTTTACGCTGGACCCCCTTTTTCACGCGGGAGCATATTATGTCCAGGACAGTTCAGCCATGTTCGTGGGCTGGATGCTGCGTCGCGCGCTGGATTACCTCAGGGCAAGGTCAGAAGAGGACGGAGTGTTGATGAATACCTGCACTGCGCTGGATTTGTGCGCTGCTCCCGGCGGAAAAACGACGGATGCTTCGACGGCCATGCGCGAGTGTTTTGGCTCGTCCTTTCTGCTGCTTTCCAACGAGGTGATACGCCAGCGTTCTTCTGTTCTGGAAGACAATGTGGCCCGCTGGGGTGATCCCAATGTGGTGGTGTGTAATTCAGACCCGGAAGCATTTGCATCTTTGGAAGGCTTGTTTGACCTTGTAATTGCGGATGTGCCCTGTTCTGGAGAAGGAATGTTTCGCAAAAGTGAAAATGCCCGAAATATGTGGTCTGAGGACAATGTGGCTCTATGCGCGGCCCGCTCGAGGCGCATTGTGGGCGATGTGTGGAATTCCCTCGCGGAAGGTGGTGTGTTGGTGTACAGCACCTGCACGCTGAACAGGGAGGAAAATGATGACAATGTAGCCTGGTTCATCGAACATCTTGGAGCAAGACCGCTCGTGCCTGATATGCCCTTTGAAGGGCCTGAGGCGACCGAGTACGGTTTTCTGTTGACTCCTGGCAAGGTGAGGGGAGAGGGCCAGTACTGCGCCATTCTTATCAAGGACGGGGCTTTTGTTCCCGACCGTCCGTTGCCCGGGGGCAGTTCCCGCCGCAATTCTCTCCGGAGTCTCCGCCGTGATTCCCGCCTGGGAACCCTTCAAAGCTCCAGCCATGGGTCTTGCGCTGATTCCCGCCTTGACGCCCTTCAAAGCCCCAGCCATGGGTCCTGTGCTGATTCCAGCGACGCTAACCCTGAGGACGCCTCCATTGGCTTCTTTTCCAGAAATGATGAAATCATAGCGCTTCCTGCCTTCCTCGAACCCCGTATGGAGATGCTGGGCAAGAGCCTCAAACTGCTCAATGCTGGTACGAGGGCCTTTGTCCTGAAGGGAAGGGACAAGATTCCCCACGCCGACCTGGCGCTCAGCCTGATACTTAAGGATGACGACTTCCCCTCCGTGGAACTGGACAGGACAGATGCCCTGCGCTTCCTCCATAGGGATGCCCTGGTGTTGGAGAACGCCCCGAAATCATATATACTTGTGACATACAGAGGTATGCCCTTGGGCTTTGTCAAGAACCTCGGGAACCGTGCCAACAATCTTCTACCTGCCGGCAGGAGGATTTTGATGAATGTGGAATGAATTAAGATTGATGAATTGACAGAATGAAGGTATATTTAACAAAAACGTTTCTTATTGTAATGGGCCTCTGCGCGGCGCTTTCGCTCTCAGCCCAGACCACGGAAAATTTCGTCAGAAAGTACAATAGTTTGGTCTCCAGAGTGGGTTATACGGGAGTAGGAGTGGAGTATCTGCTCGATTCCTGGGAGAGGGCTGACTCTACGGATATCAACTATATGTTGGCCCGCTTCAATTATTATATGGAGAAAAGCCAGCGTGACACCGTAATTGTCTCCCGCGCGTCTCGCTACATCGGAATGCAGCCTGTGATGTCGCTCAAGGACAGCAGCGGCAGACAGGTGAATTACTTCAATGAGGTGCTTTACGACGAGAGATACTACAACAGAGCTATGCACATGCTCGATCGTGCCATAGTCAAGAACAATGCACGTCTGGACTTGTATTGCACCAAGGCCGAAACTATGATTGCCCACGACAAGTACAGCGCCGAGGCTTCTTCTGCATTCATACTCAAGATGATAGAGCGTCACTACAAGGCTCGCACCAAGTGGGAGCACCCCGGTATGTCCGCCGCTCCCGACAACAAGACCTTCGAGGACATCATTCTTTCCTATTGCTTTGATTATTACCGCATCGGAGGCAATTCCTGTATGGAGGCCTTCAATAATGTCAGCACGGCGATGCTCAAGAACAAGGCGTCCGATTCTGCCTTTACGGACAATGTGGGCACCTATCTTTTCCTTGTGAAGAAGGACTACAAGAAGGCGGCAAAGATGTATTCGGCAGCCCTTAAGAAGAATCCGGAGGACGAGGTTGCAAAGAAAAATCTTGAACTTGTCAAGTCAAGGCTTTCCGGCAAAAAACGGTGAACGCGCTCCCTTTCATATCCTCCAGAGTTAGATTCCGTTCCCGGGCGGCCGTTCTCAGTATAGCCGTGAGTTTCTTCGTAATAACTCTCGCGCTTGCCATATCAGCCGGTTTCCGCGGAGAAATCCTCGATGCTCTCGCCGAAGTGCAGGGCGACATAACAGTCAGCGCGGCTTCATACGGTTCTGATAGCGAGGGCTTTGATGCGTCGCATGAGGTCTTTGCCCAAATCTCCGCCCTGGAACAGGTGAAGGAGGCGAGGCCGGTGATTTACGCCGGAGCTATGGTCAGGAGCGACTCCCAGATGCATGGAGTGATGCTGAAGGGTGTGCAGATTGACAGCCTCGGAAGATATCAGCTCCCTGGAACCCTCACGGATGGCCCGTATGAATTGTCCCAGAACGGCATAAGCATACCCCGCAAGTTGGCCGTTCTCTTGCAGGCGGAAGTCGGAGACGTGCTCGACTGCTATATTGTATCGGAACGGGTGGCGGTGCGGAAACTCAGGGTTGAAAGTATGTACGATGCAGTGGTCACGGACGACGACAAACTTATTGTGTACTGCACCGGGGCTATGCTTGCCAGGGCTATTGATATGCCTCAGGGCTGTGTATCGGCGGTGGAATTGCTGCTTAGGGACGGTTCTCGGGATGAAAAGTCGGTTTCCTCCGCTCTGGAGCAGGTAAGGGAACTACTCTATATTCACAATATGGACTGCTCGCAGACCCAGCTGATGGCCAGCAGTCTGCGCTCCTCCTATCCCCAGTTGTTCGATTGGCTCGCGCTGATAGACTCTAACGTGCTGGTTGTATTGCTGCTTATGCTTATCGTTGCCGCAGTGAATATGATAAGTTCCCTGCTTATCCTTCTTTTCGAGAATATTCCCTTTATAGGCCTGCTTAAGACCTTGGGAATGCGTACTGGGCGCATTTCCGCTCTTTTCCTCCTGTCTTCTTCCCGAGAAATTGCCAAGGGGCTTGCAGCAGGTCAGCTTCTTGCCCTGGCACTATGTCTTGCCCAGCAGTACGGGCGTTTCTTTCCGCTTGATCCGGAGAATTATTTCTTGTCCTTCCTGCCTGTACGAGTAAACTTGCCCCTGCTTTTGTTGTGCGACCTTGTTGGTTTTGCTCTAATTGTGCTCAGCCTTCTGATTCCCTGCAGATTCATTGCCGGAGTTGACCCGACGGTGACTTTGAGGGCTAAATGATCCTCAAAAAATAAACGACTTTTATCGGATTCTGCTGCCGCCTGCACCCATGCGGCCTGAGCCCGCACCTGCACCTGCACCGGCGCCGTGGTCGTGGCCCGCGTGAGCATCTGCCCCGACATTGTGCGTATGCTTCGAGGGCTGGATGTAGAAAGGCCAGAATATGCCTGCCTTGAACACGGTCTGGGTATGGATGTGTCCTGCCGCGGTGAAGTAGTCCCTGTTGTCCTTGACGGGCCATCCCTTGTTGATGTTCTCCACTTTCAGGAAGATGCAAGCCCTTTTCCACTGTATGTTCACGAAGACGTCCAGATAGGGACAATTGCCGAATTTTTCCTTTTTCTGGTTATAGAATACACCTAAATCGGGGTTGTAGCCGGGCATATACCACGAGGTCGTGTAGAGGGCATTCGCACCTATCTGCATTTGCATCACCTTTTTGACCACGTCGAACTGGATGAACCATCTCAGGTTGGCGGACAGAAGGGGAGCGGGCATCACATCCTGGTCGGAACTGTATTGGAAGAGCAGTTTGTTGTCCAGATGGAATTTCCAGATTACAAACTCCTTGCGCAACTGGGCCGTTATCACGTTGACTAACTTGCCGCTCTGGTGTATGATGCCGTCGCTGCCGTAGTACAGTGTGTTCCCGAGCATTGCATAGCCTACTTGGGCGTTTAGTTTCCAATAGGGGATGTCGAGGCTCAGGTTGATTTTGGTCGTGCTCTTCTTGGCGAAATCATTGTTCCAGCGGAAGTGGTTGGCCCATATATGGTTTTCGTAGTAGTCCGGCGCTGCAAGGTCGGTGCTGAAATGGGCTCCGAAGGTGACGGGACTCTTCCTCTGCTTGCGGAAGGGATAGAAACTGCCGCTTAGATTCGCCTCCACGTAGAAGTCTCCGGCTTGCCGCCCCAGGAAATTGACTTGACCGAGGGCATCCCAACTGAAATACTGTTTGTACATACCCCGGGCTCCGGCATAGGCGTAGAGCGTGTTTTCCAGCACATTGGATTTCCTGCCCAGATAAGTGTATTGGTCAAAGGCGTAATACTGGAGCAGTTTGTCTCCTACGCCCACGTCGATTTTGCTGAGTATGGAATTGTCCTTCCAGGGCTGAAGCCTGAGGTAGAATTTATTGTCAAATTTCAGGGTCCGCATCGAGTCGGCGGATGTTGTCGGGTGCAGCAGGAACACGTTGTTGTAGAATTGCCGACCCGTTGCGTCCGTGATATTGTCCTTATATACCTTAGTATATACGCTCAGGTCCAGCGAGTGCCCCACGAATGCCGTAGTCAGCGAATCCTTGCCGAAGGGTATGCGCAGGCTGTGGTTCAGATAGGCCGTGTTCTTCTGGATTTCGTTTGAGGCTGACTTGAGGTTGACTGCAATCTCCCTGGCATCCACCGTGGTGTCCCTTATCCATTTCGTGTCAGCCACACCGCCGTTTTCCTTGCGTGTAATGTGGCTGCGAATATAGCCGAAATGGGCCACATAGCGCTTGCCGAGGTAGTTGCCGTGGGCCGAGAGGCAGTAGTTGTCGGTCTTGGCGTTGTCCAGCGCTCCTTTTGTTCCGAATTTGTTCAATTCGAAGGTCAGGTTGAAGGCTGGAGTGATGTTCTGCGTCGTCATGAAGCGCAGGTTAAGCTCTTCCTTGCTTTCGCCCGAGAGCAGGGTGCCCCAATAGCCCAGCTCGGTGTGCGGGGTCTTGCTGTTGTACTCCGTCAGGCTCGAAGGATTGTCGGTCCAGCTGCTGTAGGGCTCGAAAAATACGGCATTCTCCTCCTTTGTTTCCGTCCTCTTGAAGATGTTGTGGTATTGCACCGGGCTGCCCGCATCGCCCAGCCAGGTAGCATTAACGTCTTCTTTCATAAAAGGATATTCGTAGTAGTGGAAGTTGTAGGAAGTGTCTCTGGTATAGAAACTTATGTCTCCGAACCTTTGGTCGTGACGGAAGGTGAGGATGCGTTTGTAGCGTAGCGAATCGGGGACAAAAGGACTCTCCAGAATGCGTGGCTTGGCTTCCCTTACGCTGTCCTTGTAGGCTTTTATGCTGTCCTTGACGTGGGTGATGCTGTCCATTTTCGCAAGTTTGGCCGGGATGATGACATTCTCCATCAGCCATACCTTTTTGTCGTACTTGGACAGGGAGTCGAACCAGGCCTTGAAGGCAATCTCGGCCTTGAGAGTGGAGTCCGCAACGAAGCGCGCCCTATATATGGAGTCTATCTTATGCTGCAGGCTGCTGCTGTCCTCCACAACTATGGGCTCGTCTTCGAGTGTGTCGGACGTTTCCATCGTCAGTATTGAATCCGCATAGTGCAACAGGCTGTCCCGGCTCCATCCCTTGAAGTAATCATCGTCTTCATCGCCGGTTGCAGTGCCGCTGCTGTCCCTATCCTGCAATGCCCGCTCTTCCAGATAATGGAAGCGCTGGTGGCGGTAGGGCACGGCGATGCTCTGGAAGGCTATGATGGCAACCAGGGCGCCGGCAATGCTGAGTTTGCGATAATTCATCGATTGTAGAATTCCTTTATCTGGGCATTCAGCCTTTCGATGATTTGGTTCTTTGTGTCGTACAGCTCGCTGCTGATGTCCACCTTATAATAATGGGGGTTGAGCAGACGTCTCTCCGAGGGGTCGAACTGGTGGAGCACGGTATTGTAATACTCCTTCTTTTCCGTCAGGCTGTATTCATTGCGGATATCCTTGCCGTCCTTGATTACCTGGGATTGGAGGGCACGGGCAGTGTAGCTGCCTTTTTCAAATATTTTCCTTTTGTAGCGGTCGAATTCATCCACGGCCAGAAGGCTTTCCCCGGCGAGTATGGCCTGTTCAGTGGCATCTCCCCTAAGGCAGGTCATATCGAGGTCGTTGATGCCGTTCTCCTGAAGCCTGTAAGTTATCTGGAAGCCGGGATTAATCAGTTTTATCTTGTCCTCGCTGCGCTTGAGTACGGGCATGTCGTCCAACTGCACGAGTTTGTAAACGCCTCCGAAGCAGGGCGCATCCTTACTGGTTGCTATTGCGTCGCCCACTCCGTAGCTGTCTATTTTGGCTCCCTGCCTTTCCAAATCCGCAATCAGGTATTCGTCCAGACCGTTGGTTGCGAATATCTTACATTCCGTAAGGCCGTTGTTGTCCAGAATCTCGCGGCACTTTTGGCTCAGATAGGCGAGGTCGCCGCTGTCCAGACGTATGCCGTAGAGGGGTTTGTAGCTGTCGTCTATGCCGTTTTCCTTGAAAGTCCTGATTGCGTTGCGAATTCCGCACTTGAGGGTGTCGTAGGTGTCGATGAGCAATATGAGGGGCTCACCCTTGTGAGTTTTGCAATATGTGTCGAAGGCGTTGTGCTCACCCTCCACGCTGCATCCGAAGGAAGTGATGTAACTGTGGGCCATTGTGCCTGTGCTGGGCACGGAATATTTTGCTCCCGTAAGGATGTTGCTGGTGTTTGCGCAACCTGCAATGATTGCGGCCTTGGCACCATAAATCGCCGCCCAGGGGCCGTGTGCCCGGCGTGAACCGAATTCGCTGACGGGACGGTTTGTTGCTCTGCACACGCGGGACGCTTTTGTGGCGACGGCCATCTGGTGGTTCATTATGCAGAGCAGGGGAGTTTCGAGGAGTTGGGCCTCTATGATGGGGCCTTCGATTATAATGATGGGCTCGTTGGGGAAGGCTATCTCTCCCTCGCGCATTGCCCAAACATTGCCGCTGAAGTGCAATTTGCTCAAGTAGCTGCGGAACTCGGCGTAGTCCTCTCCGGGGAGGAATTTCTCAAAGAAGGACTCATCTTCGTTGCCGAGGTTGCAAATCATCTCGACCACGTCGTCGGTGCCGCATACCACAGCCCAGTTGTTGTTTTCGGGTGCTTTGCGGTAGATGAAATTGAATACCGCGCGCTTGTCCTTCATACCATTTTCGTAGAAGGATTTCCCCATTGTATATTGATATTTGTCAGAGCAATACGAATAATTCATACACTGAATATTATAAAACCCCACAAAGTTACGAAAAATCGTTCACTTATTTGACCCCGGACATTCAAATTCGGTTTATGGAGACTGGAATGAAACTTTTAGAAAGTTATTGCACTATCAAACGGGTCGGTATTTCGTGGGACCTAACCACCTGCGCCTTTTTGGAAAACCTTTGAGAGAATATCATAATCCTTTGTTATTGTGTCTGCAAAGGTTGGAACTTGTCTTTTGAGAGACTTGCAAGAAAAAGTTGTCATTGTAAAGGAAAGGTTGTCATTTTGATTATGACCGATAGAGACTTGCGATTATATCAAATATATTATTCACAATAATCACTATCTTTGCGAAACAAGCAATTTCAATTTAATATGAGCGAAGATTTGAACCGTATCAAAGTCGTTTTGGTTGAAAAGAAGAAAACCAGTAAATGGCTTGCAGAACAACTGCGCAAAGATCCAGCCACTATTTCTAAGTGGTGCACAAATAAGACTCAACCAGGCCTTGAAGTGCTATATGAGATAGCTAGGATTCTTGACGTAGAGGTTAAGGATCTTCTCCGTCAATAGTAAAATTCAACCATATCTGAAGAATGCGATTTGTCAAACCCATACAAAATTCTCCTGAGAACATTGATACCACCGGTGTTCCCTGGGCTGAACGTTCTTTTGCTTTTCCTAAAAGAACTATCAGGCTAGGAACATGTTTCAGTGGTGTCGGAGCTATAGAATATGCTTTTAAAAGGCTTGGTCTAAACTGTGATATACAGTTTGCTGGAGATATAGACGCAAATTGTAAGAAAACATATTTTGCCAATTATAACATATCTGAGGAACAGTGGCACACTGATATCTATAATTTTTCAGCAAAACAGTTTCGGAATAAAATAGATCTTCTTGTCGGAGGTGCCCCTTGCCAAGCTTTCTCCACAGTTGGTGCCAAACTCGGATTTGAAGATACAAGAGGAACCCTATTCAGAGAG
>JAEDMF010000167.1 GCA_016303175.1 Bacteroidales bacterium | reverse complement strand
GGCGGTCACGTTCCACTCCATATTACGCACGTCATCCCCCCATTGATACTCCCGCACCTCGCTGAAAGTCATACCCCTGCCCTTGAAGGCCGAATGGTACTCTCCTGCGAACAACTGGTGCGACAGAGTCCTGGTGCGAATCTCTATCTTCCTGACTTTCTTCAACAATTCCTCCGCCTGCATAAGCTATCTGTTAAGGAACTTCAACAGCATTGAGTATTTCCTGAACGATTTCCTCGGTGGTGACATTTTCCGCCTCAGCCTCATATGTCAAACCTATTCTGTGACGGAGCACCTCGGGACATACGGCGCGCACGTCCTCGGGAATCACATAACCGCGGCGGCGTATGAAGGCATAGGCCTTGGCTGCCTGGGCAAGGGCAATGCTGGCACGGGGAGATGCGCCGAAGGAAATAAGTTCCTTGAGTTTCCCGAGTTTGTAATCCTCCGGAGTACGGGTAGCATAGACTATGTCCACGATGTACTTTCCGATTTTCTCATCCATATAGACCTCGCGGACCAGTTCACGTGCGCTTACTATCTGCTCGGGAGAAAGGATGGTCTCGGCCTTGGGGAACTCGCCCTTGATATTCATATCGATGATGGCCTTCTCCTCCTGCTTGGAAGGATACCCCACGATGACCTTCAGCATAAAACGGTCCACTTGAGCCTCGGGCAGAGGATAAGTTCCCTCCTGTTCCACAGGGTTCTGGGTGGCCATTACGAGGAAGGGTTGAGGCAATTTGAAAGTCTGGTCACCTATGGTCACCTGTTTCTCCTGCATAGCCTCCAGCAGGGCCGACTGCACCTTTGCCGGGCTTCTGTTGATCTCGTCCGCGAGAATGAAGTTGGCGAAGATGGGACCCTTGCGGATGCTGAAATTCTCGTTCTTCTGGGAATAGATCATCGTGCCTATCACATCGGCGGGGAGCAGATCGGGGGTGAACTGTATACGGCTGAACTTGCCTCCAACAGCCTGAGCGAGAGTATTGATTGCCAGAGTCTTGGCCAGGCCCGGCACTCCCTCGAGCAGAATATGTCCTCCGCTGAGCAATCCTATCATCAGGTTCTCCACCAAATGCTTCTGGCCCACAATGACCTTATTCATCTCCATCGAGAGCAAATCCACAAAAGAGCTTTCCCTCTGAATGCGGTCGTTCAACTCTTTGATATTAATGCTATCCATATTTTTGTAGTATATTTGTGAGCAAAGTTAGGAAAAAATGCGTTACAAAATCATTCTATCATACAATGGAGCCACATTCAGCGGCTGGCAGATACAAAACAACGCAGAAACCGTGCAAGGCACTCTGGAAAAAGCCCTGACTACCCTCTTGAGGCAACGCATTGAAGTTGTAGGAGCCGGCCGTACAGATACCGGAGTGAACGCCATCAATTATGTCGCGCATTTCGATGCTCCTGAAATCCTGGACACCGCCGCTCTCGTATGCAAATTAAATGCCATAACTCCCACCGGGATAGCCGTTTGTTCGGCAGAGAGAGTAGCCGACGACTTTCACGCCCGCTTCAGCGCCATAAGCCGTCGCTACGAGTACTTCATTCACTCAAAGAAAGACCCCTTCATAGACAAATTCAGCTGGCATTGCAGATACCGCCTGGACCTTGAACGTATGCAGCGCGCCTGCGAGCTTCTTCCCGGAGTGCACGATTGCAGTTGCTTCGAGAAAAAGGGCTCTGACAACACAACTTCCATCTGTGACATCAAATACGCCCGCTGGGACGAAATCACTAGTCCCTCCGGCACTCGCCAGCTGCATTTCACCATCGAGGCAAACCGCTTTCTCCGAAATATGGTCAGAGCTGTCGTGGGCACTATGGTGGACATTGGAAGAGGAGTCCGGGAACCGGAATATATCACAACCTTGCTCTCGGGAGGGAGCCGTTCGGACGCGGGCCAATCGGTGCCGGCGCACGGACTTTTCCTCACAAAAGTAGAGTATCCACCCCACGGGAATCAAAAAATTTGAGTATTTTTGCAAGTTGCTTGAAAAGAAAAATAAAATGTATCAGATATGGAACAGGAAGTAATGTCTTTATCCCTGCTTGATCTGGCCGTAAAGGGCGGCTGGATTATGATTGTACTGCTTTTGCTCAGCGTCTTGGCCATCTACATTTTCGGTAAGAAGATATGGCTCATCACCAAGGCCTCGAAAATAGACCGTTATTTTATGAATGACATAATGGACCAGATGCACGAAGGCAAAATCGAAGGAGCTCTGGCTCTCTGCAAGAAATACGATTCTCCCATCGCCCGTATGGTTGAAAAGGCCATAACCCACAGGAGCAAGACTCCCGCGGAGGTACAACAAATAATGGAGAACATGGGCAACGTAGAGGTGCAGCGTCTTGAAAAAGGCCTGAGCGGTCTTGCATCCATAGCCGGAGGCGCCCCCATGATAGGCTTCCTCGGCACCGTGACCGGTATGGTCAAAGCCTTCTTCAATATGGCCAACTCGGGCAACAATGTGGACATCACCCTGCTCAGCGGAGGCATCTACGAAGCAATGATAACCACCGTCGGTGGTCTGATTGTGGGCATCATCGCCTATTTTGCATATAACTTCCTCGTGGGCCGCATCAGCGCCCTGACCGCCAAGATGGACAATGCCGTGATCGATATGATGGACATACTCGAGGACAGCGAAAAATAAACAGCAATGGCAATCAAAAATAGAATCAAGCCGGAAGTGAACCCCTCGATGTCCTCAATGACGGACATCGTTTTCCTGCTGCTGATCTTCTTCCTGATTACCAGCACGCTAATCAATCCCAACGCCCTCAAATTGTTGCTCCCCAAGAGTACGGGCCAGGTGGCCGCAAAAGCCACCGTCAGCGTGTCGGTAAAGGATTGGCACGACGGGAATTATTCCTATCATATAAACGGCAACCAGGAAGCCATTCCCTTCGACCAGGTCGAAGACGCCCTTATAGGGGAGCTTCAGGACAAGGAGGACCCCACCTTCAGCATCTTTGCGGACGAAACCGTACCCGTAAAGGAAGTCGTGGCGCTGATGAACATAGCCAAACGCAACCACTACAAGGTCATAATGGCCACTTCGCCGGAATAGGAACACACAGATGAACAGCAACCGTTATACAGAAGAACGCTATCGCCAGAGCGTCAACTCCAGCATCTTCGGTCTGGTGATGACGTTGCTGGTCAATGTTCTCATTGTAGGCATTTGCCGGTTCAACGGTCTGAAATACATCTATCCTCCACCCGAAGAGAAAGCTATGGTCATCGACTTCGAGGAACTTGAGGCACCCCGCATCATCAAAAAGAAATACGGCAGGGAGCCTTCAGCCGAAAACGCCGACCCGAAGAACAAGGTGGAATACGTCCAAAAGGCTCAGGCACAGATTCAGGGCACAGCCCAAAACGTCACCCGAGAAGCGACCGTGGGCACTCAGGGCGATGTGGAAATACCGGCAACCATCAATGGAAAAAAAGTGGTTTCCATCA
>JAEDMF010000166.1 GCA_016303175.1 Bacteroidales bacterium | reverse complement strand
AAATGTGGCACTCTTAATCTTCATCTTCCTCCTGCGTAAGCGCCGCAAATATAGCAAAAAACTTCGTTGAAAGCAATCAGAGCTTAGGGTACTGAATCGTGAAGCAGGCGCCACCCAGCCTGAAACTGCGGCTGTAGCTGATGGAAGCTCCGCAACGCTCCAATATGCTGCGGCAAATGGACAGACCCAGTCCGCTTCCGCTGCTCTTGGTAGTGAAGCGAGGGGTGAAGAGTTTCTCGACATTGCTTTCGTCCACGCCCGGGCCGTTGTCTTCGAAGACTATTTCATAATAATCCGGCTGGGCTCCATTGCGAAGGGATACGGCAATCTTTGCGTCCTCCCTGCCTTCGCAGGCCTGCACCGCATTGTTGAGCAGATTCACAAAAACACGCACAAGCTGAGGACGCGGGCCGCTGATGACTGTACCAGGAAGACCGAGATACTCGAATTCCACACCCGGACGCGAATCATACATTCCGACCTCCTCCTGCAACAGCTCATCAAGCTTGATTTCCACAGGTTCCTCCGCATAGAGGCGGGCAAAGTCCGAGAACTGGTTGGCGGTGTCGGTAAGTACCTCGATGTGGTCGAGCAGGACCTTTGCCATCTCGTCGAAACGCAGCTGCCAGTTAGGATCTCCCAAGGCTTTAAGTCTCTGCACCCTCTGGATTTGCAGTTGCATTGGGGTGAGCGGGTTCTTGATTTCGTGGGCTACATTGCGGGCCATCTCACTCCAGGCCTTGTCACGCTCAGCCTGGGCAAGGCTGCGTGAACTTGCCACCAAGTCATCGACCATACGGTTGTAGGACTCCACCAGAGGCTTGAGCTCATCATCGTGCTCATAGACCAGATGTTCGAGCCCGTTCACATCACCGGCATCCATCTTGGTTCTCATCTCGGACAGAGGCTTGAATATGCGGTCAACCAGCAGGGAAACCAGCAGGGAACTGAATATCATCAGCACGAGATACATCACCACAATCGAAACGGTATGCATAACGGCATCCCACTCGAAATCGTAGGTCGTATCGACATAAGGCGAGGCAAAGAGGCAAAGCACTTCGCCTTCAGCATCCATAATAGGCGCATACATAGTGTAGATGCGCTTGCTGCCATAACGCTCGCGGAAGATGCTGAAGCCCCTGTTGTGGAACATTATCTCATCATAGGCATTGCCGTTCATCCGGCATCCCACTATCATCCTGTCGAAAATCTCAGGAGTAGTGGACATAAACACCCTTCCGTCAGGGCGGAAGAGGGAGATATCGGACATAGTATTGTCGGAGACACGGCGCAGAATCAGCATAGTCTCGCGGGAGGTCAAATCATCAGGAGAAGAGATATTGCGCAGACTGCTCTGCAGCATATTGCGAATGGAATTGGCCTTGTCAGACATCATTCTGCGCGAATTTATTTCATTCCTGTTATAGACAAAGGTAACGCTGACTACGGCCAGGGTCGCCATCGTAATGCTGAGAGATACCATCAGCACAATGGAAACCACAGTCTTGAAATAATGCTTTTCGTGTGTCTGTTCCCGTTTTCCTCTCTTCGGGAAAAAGCTAAGGATGAAATAGAGCATCATCGCTACCACGATAATGGCAAGTGTGTTGCGCAAATCACCGTGGTTGATTCTGGAAATCACAATATACTCCTGTTCTCCTACCGTATTGACATAGTGTATATATCCGCCGGAAGAGAAATGGCAGAGTTCCCCGCTTGCAAACTTCTGTTCCAGGTCGGGAGTCAATTTGCTCGGATAGGCATAGACTCCCTTGTAGTATTGCCTTTCATTGCCCTTGTATTTGGCATAGCTGAAAAACGCCGGAATCACATCCTTCCCGTCCTCAGGGGAAAGCACCGCCTTGAAGGCATCCCTGTTGCCCATATCCTTTGGCTCCAGGCTTATGTATAAAGTATTCTGCCCCTTGTCCGGAGTAAAATAATGGAAAGCGCCAACATAGCGGCACCTCTGTCCCGACTGGGGAGCATAATAGAAGCGCGAACCGGGAGCAATCTGCACTCCGTCATTCAGTCCGAACTCCACTGCATTCCCGCCAATCTGGACATTCATATTATAGGTTTTGAGTATGCGGAAGAAATACTTGTCTGCAAGCTGCTGCAGAGCCACAGGTGTATATTCCTCGGATTCGGCAGCCCTGGCGAGCTCGTCGTCATAAGCTATCTGCCTTTCAACCCTCCTCAGATGATTCTCCAGGGTAAAGTCGCGGTCGTTGGCAAGAGTCTCAGCCCATTGGGAGATAATCATCTCTTCCTTCTGGAATCCCAGGTATGAGGTAATGCTGACCAGATAGATTGCCACCAGAGTTGATGTTATCACTTTTCCCAATATGGTAAAAACATTGAAAAAGCGCAGCAACTGGACCAGCAGGACCAGACCGGTAAACATCAGAAGGAAGGAAATATAAACTATACCCGTCTCTACGCCTATCTGCCCTATCTTGTAGAGCTGCATAGTGATATGGGTATAGGTTATTATCTCGGAAATATTGAAATATGCCAGAACGACAAAAACCAGCACGGCCAGAATAAGGACTATTCTGAATATGGTCTGCGCCTTGACTGTCTTCAGGCGTCTCCATATGTCCTCCCTGGTTTCGTACAAAGCCATAGCGACAAAGAAGACCATAAGGTTGAGTACCAGCACAGGCAGTATAATGGTGATTTCACCTTGCAGCACAGGATGACGGTTAAGCGCCCAGGCCATTGCGCCAAACATCAGTGCAATGTCAAGCAGGCAGCGCTTCAGAGTCGGCATTGACGAGATGGAAAGCAGCAGACCGGAACAGAACAACAGGAAGGCCAGCCATACCAGATTGGCCGGCAGGGCGCTTTTGACCGGCATAGCGTCAAATATGACACTGAACCGCGGTTCGCCATTAATGACTACAGGACTGCCTTCCCCGGTCGGAAGAGGCACAATCTTGTAGCCGGAATCAATTCTGTACCGCTTGTTGTCCCCCACATTCAGCCCGACTAGCACCTTCACATTTCCTTGTGTTATCCGCTTTACCAGATAGGACTTGGAGCCCATCCTCAGCAAGGTATATTCATCGCCAACGGCAGCCAGAGGAGACTTCACCCTCGCTCTCGGGTTGGCCAGACGATGGTAGGAATTGCTCGGTATGATTTCGTCACTGCTTATCGGGAACTGGTTGACCCAGGACTGGAGACGGTCGGAGACATAGCGGTACACCACCATATCCTCCGGGACCTTGCCCAAATCCAGCCACTGCTCAGGGTCGGCTTCCAAAGCCTGAACGGCAAATTTGTCAAGTTTCTTAAGTCTGGATTTGACTACATTTTCGACCCTCTTTGCTGCCAGAGAGGTATCTCCCTTCATCTGAGGCAGGAAGAAAGAGACTACGACCAGCAGCATAGCCACTGTAATCAGTATGCGGGACAGGACGGTTTTGTGTTTCATTCGTGGTGGTATGACTCACCCCTTATGATGGTGAAGGCACG
>JAEDMF010000165.1 GCA_016303175.1 Bacteroidales bacterium | reverse complement strand
TCCTGACCCTGCTGGTTCTGTTGTTGGTCCTGCAGCATCTTGCGAGCGTAGATATAACTCTCCTTCGCATCTATATCTGCCGGATTCAGCAGCAATGCCTGTTTGAAGGCCTCTACCGCCGTATTCCAGTTCTGCTCTTGCAACGCCGCGTTCCCCTTATTGAAAAAAATGTCAGCATTGCCCTTCTCCGCAGGCAGGGAGTACTCCGCCGTCTCGAAATGCTTTGCAGCCTGAGTGTAGTCCTCCATCTTGTACAAGGTGTTCGCAAGATTGTAGTTGGCCGCCGTCGAAAGACTGTCCTTCACGAGAGCCTTGCGATAGTCCAGTTCCGCCTCCTTGTACTTTGCCTTGCGGAAATCCCTGTTACCTGAGCGCACTTCCTTTCTGTCGGGGCGCTCCTGGGCGGCAACGGCCGTCCACCCGGTCAAAACCGCGCAAAGCAAACTTATGATTCTGCGTCTGTCCATACTATTTTTCTGCTTTGAAAATATTTATGAGCATCCTGCGCTCGCCGATGAGCATCTCCACAACCAAAAGCAACAAAGCAAGCGCGAAGAAGTACATATATTGCTCATCATATTCCTCGAATATCATTGAAGAGAACTCCTCCTCTTCCATCTGCCGTATTCCGTCAATGATGGGATTCAAACCGAATTCGTTGTTGCCTGCGCGCACATAGGCACCTCCGCCAGCCTGTGCAATTTCCATAAGGGTCTTCTCGTCCAAACGGCTCACGACGATGTTGCCGTCCTTGTCCTTTAGCAACTCTCCGTCCACGGGGATGGGTTTGCCTTCCGGAGAACCGACTCCCACCGTAAACACTTTGATTCCCATCTGGGCAGCCTCCGAAGCGGCGCTCACGGCATCATCCTCGTGATTTTCCCCGTCCGTAATCAGTATTATGACCCGGCTTTTGTCACTTTGGGAACTGAAGGAACGGATTGCCGTGCGTATGGCATCGCCTATGGCTGTACCCTGCACTGGTACGGAACCGGGACTGATGTTGCCGAGAAACATCTTGGCCGAAACGTAATCCGTCGTTATGGGCAGCTGGACAAAGCTCTGCCCGGCAAAGATGATAAGTCCTATCCTGTCTCCCTGCAACTTGTCCACGAAACGGGATATGGCCAGTTTTGCCCTTTCGAGGCGGGAAGGAGAATAATCCTGGGCAAGCATAGAGTTGGACACATCCAGGCAAATCATCACCTCCACTCCCTTCATTTTATGTTCCGACAACTTGGCTCCCGTCTGCGGGCGTGCCACGCCTATGATAAAAGAAGCAAAGGCAAGAGCGAAAAGGACCACCCTTACCCAGGCTTTGGCAGCAGAGGCAGAAGGCATCAGTGCCTTCACCATCTCTACCTGACCCAACGCTTCCATCCTCTTGCGGCGGAAATAGCGCATCAAGGCATAAAATGCCGGAATAAGCGGGACAAGAATAAGCAAATAAAGATATTGCGGTTCAGCAAAATACAGCATAAGTCTCAAATCCATTTAGGGCAACCTTCTGATGAGCGCCACAGAGAGTATCTCAAGCAACAGAGCTATCAGGGCTATCAAAGCATAATCCGGATACAGTTCCTTGTAAACAGGGAAACTGTCTACAGTAGTCCGGACCTTCTCCATTTTGTTGATTTCTTCATATATTTCCATCAGCTTGGCATTGTCCGTAGCACGGAAATATCTGCCGCCGGTCTGTTCGGCAATCTGCTTCAGCAGGGGCTCGTCTATCTCCACCTGCATATCCCTGAGTTCCACTCCCCAGGGTGTCACAACGGGATAGGGAGCCATACCATTGGCACCCACTCCTATGGTGTAAACCCTTACCCCATAAGTCTTTGCAATCTCAGCCGCCATCTCAGGGCTTATTTCTCCCCTGTTGTTGACGCCGTCAGTCAGAAGTATCACCACACGGCTTTTCGCATTGGAATCCTTCATCCTGAGCACTGCCGTGGCAAGTCCGTTACCTATGGCCGTTCCGTCCTCAATGAGATCCGTCTGAATGTCCTTCATCAAATTGATGAGGGTTGCCCTGTCTGTAGTCAAAGGGCACTGGGTATAACTTTCTCCTGCAAAGACGACTATACCCATACGGTCTGACGGACGCTGGGAAATGAATTCTATGGCTATGTCCTTGGAAGCTTCCAGACGGTCAGGAGAAAAATCCCTGGCCAACATTGAAGTGGACACGTCCATTGCCATAACTATATCTATGCCCTCCGTATCAATCTTTTCCACATCCTGACTGCTGCGGGGGCGAGCCAGGGCAATTATAATCATTACCAGAGCCAAGAGTCTCAAAGCAAAAGGCAGATGGCGCAGCACAGACATCACATTGAAGCCTGCTGCCTTCCAAGGCGTGATGGTGGACACTCTCAGATGAGGTCTCCTGCCGGAGAGCTCCAGATACAGATAATGCGCCAGCATCAAAGCCGGCACAATCAGAAGCCATAAAAGTAAAGGGTACTCAAAGAACATTGCTTTCCTCCTTTATCTGTTCCTCGTAAGTGCTGGTCACAAACTTCACGCTGAAGGGCAACACTGAGGCATTTTCCTGCTCCGACGCCACATATTTGGCAAACTTCACATAATCTGCCCTCTCGAGCAGCTCCTGCAACTCCTGCTTCAAGTCCTGCTGCATCTCCACATCCTTGAGGCTGTCCATCAGTTCGGCCGTGGTCATCTCCATAGCGCCCACGGCATATCTGGCGGCAATGTATTCCCTGAGAGCATCGGTCACTCCGCTATAGAAAAGCTTCTGCTTTGCCGGGGCCCAGAACTTGTCTCCCCTGTAAGCGTCCAGCTTGCGCAGGGCAATGATATGGGGCGGGTCAACGTGAGCGAGTTCAGCCTTTTTGCGCTTAAGGCGTTTAACCAAAATAACAAGGCCGGCAACAAGACCTGCCAGCGCCACTGCTCCGCCCAGCCAGGGAGCAATTTCAGCGAAGGTGACAGGATAATTCATCTGCTCCTTGATGGGTTTTATCTTGAAGGTGGCAGTATCGACGGGCATAGTGCACACGAGGATATCCTTGCCTTCGAAATGGAGAGTATCCGTACTCCCGTCAGGCAGATGCCGTACCACAGAAAATGGAGGCAAAAGGTATTCCCCCTCGTCAAAGGAAGTGAGGGTGAGGCTGGCGCGCACATCCTGCAGGGGCGCCTTGCCACTGCCTTGCAAAGTGTCCAGACGCCACTCTCCCAAGATGTTGATCTCGGGGGACACAGCCCCTTCAAGGGAAGGAAGTTCGAGCGTAGTTCCTACAGGAACGGCGGGCAAATCTGCTCCATAGAGCATCTGGTCACCTATCAGTATGCTGTCCCTCGCCTGCAGTTGCTTGAAGAATGTGGCCTGGGCAAAAACCGGATTATCTTTTTTCATCTGCGTTTGAAGAAGGCCATAAGACCCTTTGCATAGTCCTCTCCGGTGGCTATGCTCACCTTGCTGACATTATACTTGAACAGCAATTTGTCAGCCGTTTCATTCACAT
>JAEDMF010000164.1 GCA_016303175.1 Bacteroidales bacterium | reverse complement strand
TCTTCGTGGGAGGTGGCGCCCTGCTCGACATCGAACTCCAGAAGTATTTCTGCGCTGTGGGTATGCCTATGTTCCAGGGCTACGGCCTTTCCGAGGCTACCCCTATCATATGCGCCAACTCCCCGGGCCATGCGATTTTCGGCTCTTCCGGAAGGGTCGTGAAGCCTATGGATATCAAGATCTGCGACTCCGAGGGCAAGGAAGTTCCTGCAGGTGAGCTCGGTGAGATAGTGATACGTGGCGAGAACGTGATGGCGGGCTACTGGAAGAACCCTTCATCCACCGCCGAGACCGTGGTGGACGGATGGCTGCATACGGGTGACATGGGCTATATGAATGACCCTGAATACCTCTGGGTAGTCGGCAGGTTCAAGTCCCTGCTCATCTCCGCTGACGGCGAGAAGTACAGCCCGGAAGGCTTCGAGGATTCTCTTACGGACGGCTCGAAGTACATCGACCAGGTGATACTCCACAACAACCAGGACCCATATACCATAGTCCTCGTCGTTCCGGCCAAGGATGCCCTGAAGGAATATGCCAGGAGCAAGGGTGTGGACCCTGCGGGCGAGGAGGGCAAGAAAGTGATGCTGGACAGGATACAGGCGGAGATAGACTCTTACCGAAAAGGCGGCGCTCACGAGGGACTTTTCCCGGAAAGGTGGCTTCCTGCCGCCGTGGCCGTTCTGCCTGAGCCTTTCACCGAGCAGAACCATATGGTAAACAGCACGATGAAGATAGTCCGCGGCAAGGTGGAGCAGTTCTATGCCGACCGCATCGAATATGCATATACCCCTGAGGGCAAGCAGCTTTACAACGAGCAGAACCTCCAGTCTCTCTAACGGGCAAGTCGGATGGACAAGTTGCAGAAAGTCAGTTTCGCCCAGTTCAGGGAGATGCTTGGTCCCGATGGGGCCCGCGGTGATAACAAGGATTTTCTCATCGTAGACCTGAAATATGACAAGGCGTTGAATTTCATGAGGTATCCGTTCCGTTTCGACGGGTACCTCGTGGTCTTCTGCACCGGAGGCAGCCTGCGTCTGGACATAAATCTGCGCAGCTATTCCATCAGGCAGAATTCGATGGCCATCATAGTGCCCGGCTACATACTCCGCGTTTCCGAAGTCGATCCGGCCTCTTTGGATGACCTTGGTTTCGTGGTGCTTGCGCTCTCGCACGATTTCGCCTCCAACGTGCGCTTCGACTTCGTGCGCCTCTTCAACGAGAGCATGAGGATACTCGACAATCCCATATTCACCCTCAGGGGTGAGGACCTGAAGATTGCAGAGGATTACCACAGGCTGGCGCAGAGAATAGTTGCCAGCCAGGCCACGAACAAGAGGGAGGCGCTGGTGCCTCTGCTGGCGTCGTTCTGCTATTCGATGGGATCTGCTTGGGAAAAACAGCTTGACGGGGCAGATCCTATGCCTTGCGGCAAGAATGCTACGCGCCTGAAGCTGGTCTTCGAGCATTTCCTCAGGCTGGTTTCCGAATATCACGACCGCGAAAGGAACGTCTCCTTCTATGCGGACCATATGGGCTTCACGCCCAAGTACCTGTCCAAGCTTATCAAGGAGGTCAGCGGCCGTTCCGCCCCGGAATGGATAGACTCGTTCGTGATTCTTGAGGCCAAGAATATGCTCAAGTATTCGGACTGCACCATCAAGGAAATCGTGTTCCGGCTGAACTTTCCGAACCAGTCGGTCTTCTACAAGTATTTCAAGGCTCATACGGGTATGACCCCGAGCGAGTACCGCGCAAGTTGATGAGTTAAAACCTTTTAGCCTTGTCGGGAGGGTCGCTTGTTTTGAATAATGCTAAAATGTTTTATAATTGCAAATTGATAGTGCCGATATTTTTCTGCTTAAAAATTGAAAAATTGTTTGGTAATCTGATTTTAATATCTATCTTTGCATTGGGCATATGAAAAATAATTTTCATGTCTATTTGTTAAGTTCGTTTTATATACGTGGCTGCGGCTTTGGGGAAGGCTGCAGCCACTTTTTTGTGTGGCCGGATTTGGTGGGAGTTGCTGGTTGCGGGGTGGAAGGCTGACGCGTGGGTGGTGCAGGCTGGTTGCGGGGGATGCAAGAGACGGCCACAGATAAGGCTAATCTATGGCCAATTCGCAGAAAATCAACGGAATGGCCACGATTTCGGGGTTTTGATGGAGAAACTCTGATCTTCTGCCACAAATCAGGGCTTTCCACCAAACGCCCCGGGCCTACATGAACGCCAAGGCAGAGGCGCCGAGAATGGCGGCGTCAGACTCGCTGAGCGCAGAATGAAGCAACTTGACCTTGCCGCGCCACTGGCGCAACACATTGTCATCCATCGCCTTGCGCACCGGATCCATAAGCAGTTCACCGGCACGGGCCAAACCGCCGAACAGCACTATAGCCTCAGGCGAGCTGAAAGCGATGAAATCCGCCAGGCTGCGTCCCAGAATAGTACCCGTATAGTCGAAAATCCTGATGGCCAGCGCATCACCGCTGACCGCGGCATCAAACACAGCCTTGGAACTCAGATTGTTGACCTCCCTCAGCATCGAAGGCTCATCACTCGCCCGAAGCCATTCCTTCGCCGTCCTCGCCACGCCCGTAGCAGAACAATAACACTCCAGACAACCCTTCTTACCGCAGCCACAGAGCCGGCCGCCTTCCCGCTCCACGCACACGTGGCCCAGTTCTCCGGCGCAACCGTCGTGACCATATACAATATTTCCGCCAATGACAATTCCGCTCCCGACTCCGGTTCCGAGGGTAATCATGATGAAATTCTTCATTCCCTTGGCGACGCCGTACTTCATCTCGCCGGCAGCGGCGGCATTCGCGTCATTCGTGAGCCTGACAGGAAGACCTCCCATCCTTTCGGAAAGCATACGCGAGAACTCAACGCAACCATCCGCCGCCCATTCCAGGTTCGGCGCATTGCTGATGCAGCCCGTGTAATAATTCGCATTCGGCGCTCCGGCACCTATGCCCCTGACCCTGCCTTCAGTCCCGGTCTGCGCAATAAGGCCCCTGACAGCGGCCGCCAGAGCATCGACAAAAGCCTCTGCATCCTTTCCGTAGGTGTCCGTCCGTATCACTGACCTTGCCAGTATCCCGCCTTCCGCATTGACCACGCCTATCTTGCTCGTCTGACCGCCGATGTCTATTCCTATAGCTATATCCTTTGCCATTTTCTTTGAATATGATGACTTGCATATTCCGGGAGCGGTAATCTGCCTTTCCTCCCGGGGTGGACAAAACTACGAAAAAAACGCATCAGAATGAACACCTTGCCCAAACTTGCTGACACGATATTTAAAGGATATGAACTACCCATTGCTCCCCTCATCGGAGCTTATTGTTAAATTTGCATCAGAATCCTGCAATAATCCATATCTTTGGAAAGCATATGCGGATTCGTGTTCCGTGTGCTTTCGGAACTTGAGTGACAGAGAGAAACCAATAACCACAGGATTATTATGAATATTACCAGAACAGCAGCCGCCGCGGCGGCATTGATGA
>JAEDMF010000018.1 GCA_016303175.1 Bacteroidales bacterium | reverse complement strand
AAGGACTATTCTGGACAAGATGAACTGGACCGTAAGACAGGGCGAACATTGGGCTGTCACAGGGGAGAACGGATGCGGGAAATCCGCCTTGCTAAGCCTTATAACTGCTGACAATCCACAGGGTTATGCCTGCGACATAGAGTTGTTTGGACGCAAGAGAGGCAGTGGAGAGACCATCTGGGACATAAAAAAACACATAGGTTACGTAAGCCCGGAAATGCACAGGGCCTACAGCGCAAACGTGCCGGCACTGGACATTGTGGCAAGCGGACTGTTCGACACCGTGGGGTTGCACCGCAAAGCCTCGCCTGAACAACGTGAGGCCTGTATGGAATGGATGGAACGCTTCGGAATAGCCCATCTGGCCGAGCGTTCCTTCCTGCAGATGTCAAGCGGAGAGCAGCGTCTCTGCTTGCTCTGTAGGGCCTTTGTCAAGGAGCCGGAACTGTATATACTCGATGAACCCTTCCACGCTCTGGACAACCCCACCCGCAAAAGAATGAAAAAACTCCTCGGGGAGCTTTGCGGCCGGGAGGGGAAAACCCTCATAATGGTCACTCACTACCCCGAAGAGTATCCTGAATGTATAGATCACAGTCTTACGCTGCGCCGTCACGTTTGAAATAACCTTCCCTGAGAGGGCTTACGCCTCAGGCCCTGAGCAGGTTGAAGGATGTGTCAGCTGGGCCTTAGCGACGCATATGGCCATCGGGGCCCTGAGCAGGCCTGGGACGGCCTTCCGGAGAAAGATTCCCCTTGGGACCATCGCACTCCTTAGAGCCACACTGCTGACCGTGCTTGCGCGCAATGGCATCGTTGGCCTGTTCCTTCTCGGCCCTGTACATCTGCTGTATCTGCTTGGGAGTCAATATCTTGAGAAACTTCTCGTAATATGCCACCCTCTGGTCGAGAATCTCCTGGCTCTTTGCAAACTGAGCCCTGATTTGCTGATCCACCTCCTTATCGCTCTTAGGAGCAGGTGTCTGACCGGGCTCCACCTTGTCTTTCTTTACGCGATACTTCTTATTGATGGCATTCAAATCCACCTTATATGCCTGATACAAAGGAATGAACTTTTCATTCTCGGCATCGCTCAACATAAGTTTTTCCGCCATTCGTACGGCTTGACGCTGAGCCACTTCCTCGGGAGTGAGTTTGGCCTTGGGAGCATCTGTCTTGTCCTGTGCAAAAGCTGCGGACGCAAAAAGCATCATTGCAGCAGAAATCATTACCAACTTTTTCATACTTTCAAAATTTATGGGTTAATACTCAAAAACATTCAAAAAAATATCAGCTTCATACGACTCTATTATATACTGGTCGCTGAGGGCTATGCGGGCATCCTCCTCCGGAGCGCCGGAATGCAGTCCCAGCACGACCACTACCGCAAGCAGCAGCGCCGTTCCCAGAACACCGGCCACCCTACGCCTTCGGAGAGTTATCCTGCGCGTCTGTCTGCCGACCTTAGTCTGCACACTTTCAAAAAAACCGTCCGGTACTTTATATACATTGTTCTGTGTCATATCTCTAAAAATTTCTTTACTTTTTCTTTCGCATAATGGTAACTCACTTTCACGCTCCCCTCCGTACTGCCGGTAATCCTGGCGATTTCCTTGTAATCCATCTCTTCATAATATACCAGGCAGAACACGGCCCTCTGCATAGGAGAAAGAGTAACGAGCGCCTTCTGCAACTTCAATTCCGCCTCCTGAGTAAAATCCACATATTCTGAGGCTATCAGTTGCTCCGAAAGTTGCGCCTCCAGCGAAGTATCCGCATATTTCTTCGAAAGAAAGCGCCTCGCCTCATTGGTGGCTATCTTGTACAGCCAGGCCTTCAAGGAACCCCTGTCCCGCAACATCCAAATTTTCCTGTACGCCTTGACCAGAGTGTCCTGCAGCACATCTTCCGCATCCTCGTGGCTGACCACAATGCGGCGTATGTGAAAGTACAGGGGTTTTGAATACTCCCTGACTATCTCGTTGAATGTGCGCTCGCTTACAATCATACCTCTTTCAAATGCTCAAAACACATATAAGACACCAATATTCCGTCAAAGTTAATGCCTGAACGGAAAAAATCGTAAATTCGCCGTGGATTTATCGGGATAGGACGACCATAGGACGCCATTGCACGGGCAGTTCTTCCCTCCGGAGTTGCTATTAGGAGTTGCCATTATGGGAAAAACCTTTGCTGAAATATTGCGGCAGATGCACACTGACTCGTCCAGGAAACTGGAAGAAAAGGTGCCGGAATGGGCTGGAACGGACATCCTCATACCCTCTTCCCTCAATCTGGAACAGTGCTCCTCCTCGGCCACGGCTCGCTATAAGGCAAATCTCGCCCTATCCCTCTGCCGCGAAGGAGGGTCACCGGAATTTGGGAAGGAGATGGAAGAAATGTTGACGAGCTGCCAGAAGGAAGACGGGGCAAAGGAAACAGAAGAAAAATTGACGGATTGTCGGAATACGCGCCTGAATTTTGCTGTGGCGGACCTTACCGGAGGGCTAGGGGTGGATGCCTGGCATTTCAGCAAGCTGTTCGGCAAGGTGTTGCACAATGAAAGGAATACGGAACTTTCGAAGGCCGTTCAGAGGAATTTCGCACGGCTCGGAGTGGACAACGTGGAATTCAGCGCCATTGATGCAGACAGCGTACAGATGCTTGAAAAACTGCGCCTTTTCGCTCCGACGCTGATATATATGGATCCGGCCCGTCGGAGTGCTGAAGGCAAGAAAGTCTTTCTGCTGGAGGATTGCAGTCCCAACATTATGACCCTGCTCCCCTCTCTGCTGGAACTCTGCCCTCTCCTGCTTGTCAAAATCTCGCCTATGGCCGACATAACTATGCTGGCGTCAAGGTTGGGAGGAGCGCTCCGCCAAGTCCATATCGTAGGACACGGCGGCGAGTGCAAGGAACTGCTGTGCGTAATCGGGCGTGCGGCGGAAGATGCTCCTGAACCGCTGATTGTGGCCGGAGGCTGCGACGGCGGGGCAAGTTTCAGCTTCACCAGTTCACAGGAAAAGGAAGCCTGCGTGACATATATTGCCGGAGACAGTCTCAAGGAAGGCGCTCTGATTTTCGAGCCTGGCGCCGCCCTTATGAAAACCGGAGCCTACGCTCTCATCTGCGAGCGTTTCAATATGAAAAAGTTTGCCCCCAACTGCCACCTTTACCTCATTGACAGTGCTGAACAGGCGACAAGCAATGAAGCCGGGAAGGACGCTGAGAACAAGCAAAGCGCTGAAACCGGGCACGCCACGACAACTCCAGCCTGCGTCGAAGCAGAACAGGCTGCTGAAGCCAAGCATGACTCAGGAACTCCAGCCTGCACTGACACCACGCAAGGCTCCGACGGGACACGCGGCGCCTGCACCCACTTCGGCAAATGTTTCCGTATTCTGGAAATCGCATCCCTCACAGGAAGCAACATCAAAAGCTTCGGCAAAAAATACCCACGGGCGGAAGTCAGCGCAAAAGGCATAATGATGCGCTCGGACCAGCTGCGCCAGCGCTTGGGAGTACACTCCGGCGGCAACATCCACATCTTCGGCGTCACCACCACTGACGGGCAGAAACTGCTTCTGGCCTGCAAGCGCGCTTGAATTCCTGTCTCCGACTGACACTTTGGCAGACATTTGGCAAAAGGAATACTAATTGCCGTTTGTCGGTCGAAAAGGAGACGAAATTATGGAAAACAAGAACGAGATGTTGCAGAAATTTGCAATCAATTTGAATGAAAGGGCAGCTTCAGGCAAGCTTGACCCCGTAATAGGCAGGGACGAGGAGATTCGACGCGTACTGCAGATTCTGTCTCGTCGTACCAAGAACAACCCCATACTGGTTGGCGAGCCAGGCGTGGGCAAAACGGCCATCAGCGAAGGTATAGCACAGAAAATAGTCGACGGACAGGTACCCGAGAACCTGAAGTCCAAAAAAATCTACTCTCTGGACCTGGGAGCACTCATCGCAGGCGCGAAATACCAGGGAGAGTTCGAGGAAAGGCTCAAGGGCGTAGTCAAGGAGGTCGTGGAGAGCAACGGCGAAATCATCCTGTTCATCGATGAAATTCATACACTTGTGGGAGCAGGACGTACCAGCGGCGCCATGGATGCCTCCAACATATTGAAACCGGCGTTGGCAAGAGGCGAACTCAGAACCATAGGCAGCACCACTTTGGACGAATACCAGAAGTATTTCGAGGCCGACAAGGCTCTCGAGCGCCGTTTCCAGATGGTAATGGTGGACGAGCCTTCTCCGGCAGAAAGCATAAGCATTATGCGTGGTCTGAAGCAACGCTACGAGAACCACCACAAGGTGCGTATCGAGGACGACGCCCTGATAGCCGCCGTGGAACTAAGCCATCGCTACATCACCAACCGTTTCCTGCCGGACAAGGCCATAGATCTGGTGGACGAGGCCGCCGCCAAGCTCCGTCTGGAAATGAACAGCGTGCCGGAACCCATAGATGACCTCAACAACAAGATACGTCAGCTCGAAATCGAGAAACAGGCCGTCAAGAACGAGGACATAAGCCTGAAAATGGACAAAATTCAGGAAGAGCTCAACAAACTGAACGCGGAACGGAAAGTCCTGATGGACCGCTGGAAGGAGGAGAAAACTATAATCTCCGGCCTACAGAAGGCAAGGCAGAACCTCGAAGATCTTAAAATTCAGGCAGCCGATGCAGAACGCAAGGGCGACTACGGCAAGGTGGCCGAACTCCGCTATGGGCGTATGGTGAACGAGCAGAAGACCATAGAGGAATTGAACGCCAAAATGAGTGCAATAAAGGACCCCATCATCAACGAAGCAGTATCTCCCGAGGACATCGCCGAGATTGTGGCAAAATGGACGGGCATCCCCGTAAGCAAGATGCTTGAGAGCGAAAAAGACAAGCTCCTCCGAATGGAAAGCGAGCTCCACAAGAGGGTTGTGGGCCAGGATGAGGCAATCAAGGCCGTATCAGATGCCGTCCGTCGCTCCCGTGCAGGACTGCAGAACGAAAAGAGGCCCATAGGTTCCTTTATGTTTCTGGGTACGACGGGCGTAGGCAAGACTGAACTGGCAAAGGCTCTAGCCGAGTTTCTATTCAATGATGAGAATATGATCACCCGTATCGATATGAGCGAATACCAGGAAAGGCATACCGTGAGCCGTCTGGTGGGCGCGCCTCCGGGATATGTAGGATACGACGAAGGCGGTCAGCTTACCGAAGCCGTAAGGCGCAAACCCTACAGTGTCGTGCTGCTGGACGAGATTGAGAAGGCCCATCCCGACGTGTTCAACGTGCTGCTGCAGGTGCTGGATGACGGCCGTCTGACCGACAATAAGGGACGTACGGTGGACTTCAAGAACACCATACTGATAATGACCTCCAATGCTACTATCGAGCAGCTGAGGGCGAACGTTAGGCCCGAATTCCTGAACCGTATCGATGAGATCATCACCTTCCAGCAACTCAGTAAAAATGACATTCTCAAAATCCTCAAGATACAGGAGGCCCTTCTGGAGACTAAGATGGAAGAAACCGGCGTGCAGCTGAGTTTCACTCCGGCCTTCGAGGAATATATGTCAGACAAGGGCTACGACCCTGCATACGGTGCCCGTCCCGTCAAGAGGCTTATGCAGCGCGAGCTTGTCAACCTTCTGGCAGTCGCCGTACTTGACGGCAGGGTAAAACGAGGCAGCAAAGTCGCCGTCGATGTAAAAAACGGCGAGGTGACGCTTGGAATTTAAATAATCCTTGATATTTTTGCAGACGGTCGCGGGTCAGATGACAATGCCCGCGGCCGTCGAGCGTATATGAAATTCTCAGATTCCATATGGCATGCCTTCAAAGAAAATGGATACCTCGAAAATTTTCAGGCCTTGTTCAAAATCTATTATGAACCGCTTTGCAGGTAAAGTTGTGTATATACGAAGAATCGGATGGACACAGAAGAAGTGGTTCAAGACTTCTTCATAACGCTATGGAAAAATCGCAGATTTCGCTTAATCTTTTCTTAAAGTTCGCTTAATTTTTCGGCCTCCAAGTGCGCAGGAGGCCGTTTCGCAATCAAAACAGCCCAAAAGTTCGCTTAAATTTTCAGCGTTTTTCGTTGAAACTTCACTTAATTTTCTGGCCCCGGAGTCCATACTTTCCCTGCAGCGGGGTGAATGCGACCATCTTTTCTCATTTTGGTAAGCAAGTAGCCTACCTTGCTGCTCTTCTGACTCTCCGTAAGGACATCGGGCAGGTACGGGAACAACAATAGCTCCAATTTGGAGCGGGTCATATTGTCGTGTTCATTTACCGCCTTCTCAATCAAATCCATGCAGAATTCGTCCGAGAAGCCCTTTGCCCGGGTATAGTCGGCCTCCTGCGCCGTGGCCTGGGCAATGGATTTAGCCACAATCAGCGCATTTTTTCTTCCTTCCACCAAGTTCCTGCTGCGGAGCATCTTCACCGCCTCTGCCGTTATGGGTTTGTGCTTCTGTACGCGGTCCAGCAGGATGGCCGTTCCAAGGTCAAGCTCTGTGTTCTTAATGAGCATCAGGCTGTAATCCATATCCAAAACACTTCCTGGAATGGTCAGCGTCACCGCACCGGGGTCGGATAAGTCATATTCCGGCATGGGCAGATAACGTTCACGCTGCTTCTGAAACATAGTATGGATGCCAAGCCCCTGCGTGTCAATCATCTTGATATTCACCATCGCCTGGGCCAGGAAGGGATTCCTATACCGCTTGGGCGTTTTGGTTCCCAGCACATAATCCTCATATGACCCATCAAAGAAACCGCCGGCATTCCAGAACGTCAGCTCGTTCTCTGACTCAGTAACCACGACCCTTGAATTGCGCTCGAACTGCTGATGCGCAATACAATTGTGGAGAGCTTCAAGCACCATTTCCTCGTCGTACTTCCAAACCTCCGCAGGGATGAGTTTATCGTCACGATATATCTTAAACCGATAATTTCGTATTTTCTTCTGAAGCTGGCTTGTCGCAAGCACGTACGGAATGGTGAAAATCTCCCCGGCTGTCTCCGTCTTTGTTTGGAGTTTCCATACAAGCTGGCAGATGTGTTCCAGAAAATGAGCGCTCTCCTCCTTACCCACAAGCAGAAGTGTTGTCCGGGTAATCTTGCCGTCATAAGTCAACTTCGCCCTGTCAAGAAAAGTCTTATCATCCCAAGAGTCACACTCCTTAGCCCGCTTCGGGAAACGCTCCTTAAACCCGGCACGTGCCTCCATGATGGCTTCGGCATCCAAATCCTTCAATGTCGCTTCTGGAACCACCTCGGCCGTCCAGTCATGACCGCTGTTGTAAATCTCCCTAAGCCAATCCAGATAAGGGGCCAATGATGTTACGTGACTGTCTATCCGGATATACGGCACACCCATACAACAGGTGGGCTGCCCCAACGCCGCTGGAACAATCATCACTACAATCCGTTCCTTCCCGTGATAGAAAAAATCTTCAAAACGGAAATCAATCTTCGGATCAATGTACAATTTCAGATATAGTGACAACGCCTGGTTCCCCTTCGCTTTCAGTTTGGTCACGTCAAACGTGGTGCCCTTGATGGCCAACGTTTCATCTTCCACCCCGAAGAACAGATACCCATAATCCTGACGGTCCAGACAGGCCCCGTTTGACAAGGCAGAAATGTACTCTCCAAGATGCTGGGCGTCTTGATAATTGCTTTTGAACTCAAGGAATCGGTTCTCCTTCCGGTTTCGCTCAATCATCTGGTCCAGCAACTCACTGTATATTTCGTTATCAACCATAGCGTCAATTATTCATCCATGCAAATCTACGAAAAAGCCTTGAGCCGGTGAAATAAACCTCTCACAACTTGCGTTTCTCCCTGATTTTTCGTCACTTACACTCAGAAACCCAAACGAAAAACACCTATGAAAATCCTCATCAACAACGCCCACGGCATCGACACTCCGGGTAAGCGTAGCCTCGTTATGTGTTGATGCGGGAATGCAGGGTGGAAGATCATCAAGAATTATTATATTTGTGTTTTCGACAGGCACTGAGATGACCGGACAAAAGGTACAAAAGGCGAAAGATACGGGTTGGAAAGGCCCGGGGCGGATGTTGCCTTTCATCTGCTGCGCCTTGCTGTTGTCCTGCTGTTGGGCTGGCTTTGCCCAAAATCAGACCGCCGGCAAAGGCAAAACGCCAGAAGTACACCCAGCAGCCAGCGACGGCAGGACAAGCCCGGAAGGCAGCAATGGCAAAAAGGACACCCGGGTTCTGGCGGACAGTCTTGCCAAGGCCGACAGCGGAATAATTGTACGTCAGCTCAACAATTCCATCGTGGTTGCCGCGGCCACACCGGTCAAGGTAGTGGAAGATACGGTCGAATACAACCCGGCGGCCTACCGTCTGGCCGAAGATGCAATGCTGGAAGACATACTCCGCCGCATTCCGGGGCTGAACATTGAAAACGGAGTAGTGACACTCCACGGCAAGGAAGTCAAACAGCTGCTGGTGAACGGCCAGCGTTTCTTTGCAGGGGACATCAAGACGGGAATGCAGAACATTTCGGCAGACATCGTGGCCAAAGTGAATGCCTACGAGCGGGAGTCGGACTTCACCCGTCTTACCGGCATAGATGACGGGGAAAGGGAGACCGTGCTGGACCTGAAGATAAAGAAGAACGTGATGGGAGGATGGACGGGCAACCTGACCGGAGCCTACGGCCTGCACAACCGCTATGTCGGCAAGGCAAACCTGAGCAAGATTGACAAGGGCAAACAGGTCGCAATCCTGGGCAACTTCAACAATATCAACGGCACCATAAACATCAACAATGCCAGCCGCAACCAACTCGGAGGAGGCGGCGGAGGTGATGCCCACAAAAGGGAACTCGGTCTGAACTATGCCAAAAACTCTTCCAAACTTAAAATAGACGCGAGCGTCCACTACAGCGGCAACAACCGCGACCTGCAGAGTACCAGAAGTGTGGAAAGGATATACGCGGGAGGCATCACGGGCTATGAGGGACAGACCGCCGCACTCAATATGGCAAATGTACCCAAGTTCGAGGCAAGGATAGAATGGACGCCCAGCAGGAAATTCAGCTTGCTTGTAAAACCGTCCTTCAAGTACACCAACAACGACAACTTCAGCCATAGCTGGGGCGACAACACCAATATGAAGCAGCAGTGGAAAAGCGGGGTTGACAACTACAGCAAATTAAGCCAAAGCATATTCGCGGCATCCCTTGGAATGATTGCCACCTTCCGCAATGTCGGAGAAAAGAGGGGACGCAGTCTATCACTCAGTCTCACTCCGTCGTTTTACGGCAATATGGACAAGGACGGCCAAAGCTATCACACCATATATAAAAGCAGTGAGACTACACGCAAGGTTTTCGTAGATGCGGCAAACTCTTCTCCGAGCGCGAGCATCCAACTTTCATACAGCGAACCTCTCGGCAAGGGCTTCTTCATCCAAGGCATAATCTACAGCCAGTACGTACTGAAAACCTCCGTTCGCAACGTATATGACACAAAAGCGGCAAGCACGGCGGCAGGTACGGATTGGAGCGTACAGCAAGCTCTACCCCAGAACTACCTCGACTTCATTTTGAACGACATCAGCACTGAAGGCAAATACACCCTGCTCAACAACTACTTCAGCGTCAATATGCGTTACAACCGCAAGAAGATCAACCTTACTGCCGGCGTGCGCCTGAGTCCGCAATTCTCGTGGATGAACTTCCACGATGAAAATGGAGTGCAACAATGCATACGCAAGAAAGCCTTCTTCGTGTCCCCCAACCTGAACTTCGTGTACCGCCCCAAGAAGACCGAGCGCCTTTCGCTGAGCTACAATGCCTACGCCTCCGCTCCCTCGATGTACAACCTGCTGCCCGTCAGCAACGGCACCAACCCTCTCTATATCCACAACGGAAATGCGGACCTGCTACCCGTATATACCCACAAAATAGACCTTTCCTACAATGTGAGCAACGCCGCTCACAACAACAGCGTGGTGGTCAATGCAAGGGCCAAAATATTGGAAAACAGCGTCAGCAATATGACAGTTTACGACGAGCAGACAGGAGGCACCATTACCACGCCCTACAACATAAACGGCAACTGGAACGCACAGGCCTCGATGGCCTACAACCAACTTCTTCCCCTAGGATTCACCCTGGTACAGCACGCCAGCTTCGACTTCTTCAACACGAACAACTACCTATATGACTCCAGCACCCGGGTCACCGACACCAACACAATGCGCAGGGCAATGCTGAAAGAGTCTCTGGACGTGCAGTGGCGCAATTCCTGGCTGGAAGTCATTGCCAACATCAGTGCCGACCTGACCAGCGAGACATCAACTCTGCGCAAGGAAATGAACCAAATGCCATACTCATTTGCAACAGGAATCAAACTGAATGCCGTATGTCCGTGGAAGATGCGCATCAGCCTGGACTACTCCTTCCTGCTCCAGAGGGGCTATCGCGGTGAGGCTGTAAGCGAACTGAACCGCAATTACAATGTGCTGAACGCCTCCATATCCCAACCCTTCCTGCGCAACAAGCTCATACTCTCCATCAATGCCTACGACACCCTCGGTCAACTCCCTAACCTCACCCGTTCCTTCTCCCAGTCCAATCGCAGCATCAGTCTGTTCAATGGCTACAACCGCTACTTTCTAGTACGTCTGATATACAAGTTCAAGGTTAAGAAGACAGACTAACGCATATCCTCCAGCATATCGTAGAGTAGCTCCTGGAAATCGTTGTCGGGCAATTCAGGGCCTTCTTGATAATCCCTCTCCTCCTGATAGGAGCAAAAAAGTTCGTAGGTGGTCATATTTTCCACCAGTTCCTGAACCTGAGAAGGCAGAGAAGGGAAGAAATCATAGCCGGTCAGTCTCTCAAGTATGTTCACACTGAGGGAATACTTGTAAATGGCAGAAGGAGCAGCAGCACAGGGCAATAGAAAAGCTATGGATTTGTAGCCCAGCGCCTTGTTGGTGCGTTTGCAAAGGGCCACAAAGAAGGCCTTGGGAATTTCATCCGATACCTTGCCGAGCACAGGTCCACACACGATGGCTGTACCACCTGCAGGAGTTTCGTCGGCCCATTTGACGCTCTCGCTCATAACGGCCTTCCACAATTCGGGATTGACATTGAAGCTGCCCTTGGGCATAAGTGCAGTCATATAATCCTGCCACAGCTCAGGTCCCGGAGCCGAAGGAGCGAAATCCGTTGAAGCAATGCTGTGCGAGGCGACATTCCAGCCCACCCAGCAGGGGAACTTCAGGTCCAGATTCTCACTTATCCAGTACGGCCCTCCGCAGGAGATTCTCTCTGTATGCGCAATGTCGGAAAGCACATTCCGGCAACTGGTCCTGTCCGCTTCCCGCAGAGGCAATCCATAGCGCAACTTCTGAGATGAGCGAATTCTGGATTTAATCACAGACGCATCTAATCTCTGAATCCGGCTCGGAGGGATCTCGGCGCCCAACTTCAAACAATCAAAGAGCAGCAAGCAGATCGCTGCAACTACCACCCCGATATGATACCTCCTCTTCATTGAACAGCCGCAACAAAGGTCCATTCTTTACAATTACCGTCTCAATGCATCCGTCGAAAGCCTCTCGACGGAAGAGCCATCTATTTCAAAGATGCAAGGCAAGGCATCCACGCCATAAGCGGACAAAGAAGAGGACCGTATGTCACACACATTGGTCCAAGGCAGATTCTGGGCCTTCATCATTGCCGCCCAGGCATTCTTGTCCAAGCCGAGATTTACCTGATAGATATTTACCCTGTTTTTGCGATAATAGGGCAGCAGCACGTCGAGATTGTATGCCGCTGAGGCGGCATCGGTGCAATCCCAGAACACAAGCAGGGTCCTGCCCTCGGAGGTACAATCGGACAACTTGCGGACAGAGCCGTTCACGTCAGGAAACTCGAGCTCGGGAAAATCCTTGACCTCGGCATTCTGGAGCATATTATTCAAATAAAGTTTGTCAAGACCCTTCTTGGCATCCTGCCTTAGCTGGCGCACATAGCGTGAATTAGGATATGACTCAGAAAGCGAATCCGCAACATTGGAAAGGATGACGGCGTCGGAAGGTCTTGAGAAAAGGGGCATATCCCACAATTTGCTGTACAGAACGGGGACAACTGCCATCGAATGAGCATTTGACAGCACGAAACGAACCATCTTTCGGTAGTAATCCATATACCGGCGATATGTCAACTCCCCACTGGCCATCACGGCGGCAAGCTCCATTTCATTGCTGCGCAACATTTCGCAATCCTCGGACCCGCTGACAGTCCAGGAGCCGAGAGTGTCGCACTCAATTCTCACCCTGTCCCCTGCCTTGAGCACCAGAGAAGACAGTTTCACGCTGTCCTTATACAGATAAAAAAACTCCGGCTCTCCCCGCTTCACAGGCACGCGGAAGCGGAAAGAAGCATCTTTGGACAACTGCACGGTGTCAATGACCTTGAGAGTCTGACCCACAGGAGACTTGACCACAAGCGTCGAAGCAGGAGCTCCGCAAACAAAGTTTCCCCTCACATAGGCCTGACGGCAAGAGCAGACAAGCAGCATAAAGGGCACTACAGCCCACAGTATGCTAAAGTTTCTCATACTCCCTGTTGATTGCAGCGGCAATTTCGGCCATGCGCTCGGGGCTCAGCTGAAGCTTGGGCCTGCGGAAATCCATATCAGCCTCGCTCTGGAGGGGGAGCAGATGGATGTGGGTGTGGGGGACCTCCATACCCAGCACGGCAACGCCCACCCTCTTGCAAGGCAAGGCAGCGCCGATAGCCTTGGCAACTTTGGAAGCAAAGGCCCATAGGGCCTGATAATCCTTACTCTCCAAATCGAAAATGTAATCTTTCTCGATATGGCGGGGAATGACTAATGTATGCCCTTCAACCACAGGATTGATGTCCAGAAAGGCATAAAAATCATCGCTGGCGGCAACCTTATATGAAGGAATGTCGCCAGCTGCTATCTTGGTAAAGATTGTTGGCATATTTTACAGGGAAATTTCCAGAATTTCAAATTTGGCTGTTCCGTTGGGCACCTGAGCCTCCACCACATCTCCAACCTTATGGTTCATCAGAGCCTTGCCTATGGGAGTGGTGGCCGCCAGCTTGCCCTGAGCAAAGTTGGCCTCTGTCTCACCCACAATCGTGAACTTCATCTCCCTGCCCAAGGTGAGGTTCTTCACTTTCACCTTGGAAAGCATACCTACCTTGTCGGCGCTGAGCTGCGAGGCATCTATCAAGCGGGCGCCGGCAAGCAAAGTCTGGAGACGGGCAATGTTCATCTCCAGCAGCCCCTGCGCATCGCGGGCGCTCTCATATTCGGCATTCTCCGACAAATCACCTTTCTCCCTGGCCTCCGCGATTGCCGCAGAAATGATGGGACGCTGTGCCAAGGCATCAGCCAGCTCCTTTTTCAGCTTGTCCAGACCCTCTTGGGTCAAATAATGTACTTCTGACATATTAATCACTATTACTTCCTAGCAAATATAAACAATTATTTGATACAACGGCACTTCTTCCTGTCTTTATCGAGTTGCTCCGCAAGCGCCTCGAGAGAAGAAAACTTAACCTCCTCGCGTATCCTGGAGAGGAATTCCAGCCTGAGTTCGTGGCCGTATATATCTTCATCAAAATCAAAAATATTGGTCTCAATGACCACCTCCGGCCCCGTGGCGACAGTAGGCCGCACGCCTATGTTGGTCATACTCCTGTAGCGCCTTCCCCCGATTATGCTCTCGCTTGCATAAACGCCGCCCGCGGGAACCACCTTCAAGGGAAAGCTAAGCTTCAGGTTGGCAGTCGGGAAACCCAAGGTCCGTCCTATGCGGTTGCCGCTCACAACCACTCCGTCAAGGCTGTAGGGACGTCCGAGCATACGGGCAGCCTCCTCCACACGTCCGGCGGCTATGCTGGTCCTGATGCGGGTGCTGCTGACCTTGCTTCCGTCCATAAAGCACGGAGGCACTATCACCGTCTCGATGCCGAGCCTGTCACAGATGGGCTTCAAGCCCTGGTAATCCAAAGCATCGCTACCCAGATGATTGTCACTTCCAAGCACCAGACAAGTACAGCCTACCTGCTTCACCAGATACTCCCGTATGAACTCTTCTGCCGTCAGAGCGGCGAAAGCCCGGTCAAAGTTTATGATTCTTACATCCGACAAGCCGAGACTGCGCAACAGGGCGGCCTTCTCAGTGGGAGAATCGATGAACTTCAACAATGAAGCATCCTGTTGGAGAGCAACTCGCGGGTGGGGCCAGAAAGTGACTGCCACCGCGTCCTCTCCCCTTTCAAGCAGGGTCGCAATGACGCGGCGGTGACCAATATGAACTCCGTCAAAAAAACCGACGGTTACAACCATCTTACCAAATCGCAATCCTGACGGGATGCGAGCAAAGCGTTCTTTGGATACATACGCAGGGCAACCTGGTATGAACCGGAATGATCGGGACGGATAACAGCGCTGAACTTGGCAACCCCATCCTTTGACTCGACACAATCGAACTGGATAGTCTGTTGGATGTGCAGTTTGCCTTTGCGGTCCGCTGTAGCAAAGAGAGCCTCTACACCGATATCCTCAGGAGCGAGACGGGCGAGATTGATTGTAACCTCCGAGAGGAACTCGTTCTTGATTATGGTGGAACTGTCAGGTTTCACCACAGAAAGGACATTGATTGCTGCCCACTCTTCACGTACGAGCTGTTTCCAGCCGGCAATCTCGCGGGCTGACTTGTAGTCGTTTGCGCAAACAAGTTCGGCACGCCTTGCAAGAGGTGTATAATACTTCTCGACGTAGTCAGTGAGCATCCTATTGGTGGTGAAATTGCTGGCCACCATAGCCACAGTGTTCTTAATGTACTTAATCCACTGCATAGAATAGCCGGCATTCTTTTCCTTCTCGTAGAAGTCGGGAGCAATCTCGTTCTCAATGATGCCGTAGATGGTGGCTGCGTCAAGCTCATCCTGATATCCCTGATCGTCGTAAGTACGCTCCTGGGGAAGTGCCCAGCCTGCGTCCTTGCGGTAACCTTCAACCCACCAGCCGTCGAGCACGCTGAAATGCATTACACCATTCATCGCAGCCTTCTCTCCGGATGTACCTGATGCCTCCAGAGGACGGGTAGGGTTGTTCATCCAGATATCCACACCCTGTACAAGATACTTGGCGAGGGTAATGTCGTAGTTGGGGATGAAGACTATCTTGCCTATGAACTCGGGACGTTTTGAAATC
This sequence comes from Bacteroidales bacterium, assembly GCA_016303175.1. Taxonomy (GTDB): domain Bacteria; phylum Bacteroidota; class Bacteroidia; order Bacteroidales; family UBA932; genus Cryptobacteroides. The sequence goes on along the minus strand of JAEDMF010000018.1, from coordinate 2,332 downwards.
TCGACTATCATTCTGATAAGGTCCTGACCGGCCTGGTCGGCAGGATGGGCCTTGCCGGCGAATACGAACTGTACGGGATGCTCGGCATCGTTGACTATCTTGCTCAGACGGTCGAGGTCACGGAAAAGCAGGTGCGCACGCTTATAGGTGGCGAAACGGCGGGCAAATCCTATGGTCAGCACGTCATCGCGCAGAGTCTGCTTGATGGTGACAATCTGACGGGGAGAATAATGCACGCTCATTGTAGGATCGCTCAGACGCCTGCGAATCTCATCGATGAGCTTCTTGCGCAGGGTGCTGCGGACTTCCCATATCTTCTCGGCGGGAACCTTGTATATGCCTTCAAAGCACTGCTTGTCATAATGGTGGGTGGCAAACTGCGAGCCGAACACCTCGGAATGGATGGCCTTCCACTCAGGAGCGGTCCAGGTGTCATAATGCACACCGTTGGTCACATAGCCCACGCAATTCTCCTCAGGAAGATAGCCCTTCCACATAGGAGCGAGAATCTCCTGGCTTACCTTGCCGTGAAGCCACGAAACGCCGTTGATTCCCTGGCTGATGTTGGCGGCAAGGGCGCTCATTGAGAATTTCTCATTGTGGTCACCGGGATTCATACGGCCCATATTCATCAGAGTATCCCAACTGATGCCGAGCCTCTGGGGATAATGGCCTATATAGCGGCGAAGTATTCCCTCGTCAAAAGAATCGTGGCCGGCAGGCACGGGAGTATGGGTTGTGAACAAGGATGAAGCGCGTACCACCTCAAGGGCCTCGGCATAAGTCAGGTGGGCCTCATTGATGTACTCACGTATGCGCTCCAGACCTACGAAGGCAGCGTGGCCCTCGTTGTAGTGATATACGGAAGCATTGATACCGAGGGCGCGGAGGGCACGAACACCGCCCACACCGAGGAGAAGCTCCTGTTTGAGACGGTTCTCCCAGTCACCGCCATAGAGGTGATGGGTAACCTGACGATCCTCGGGAATATTTGCTTCATAGTCCGTGTCGAGCAAATATAGCTCGGTCCTTCCCACTTCAACTTTCCACAACCTTGCATTGAGGGCTCTGCCGGGCAGATTTACGCTGATGGTCTTCCAGTTGCCCTCGGCATCAAGCACGGGGGATGCAGGAATCTTCATAAAGTCCTGAGGATCATACTGGGCAATCTGCGCGCCCTGGGCTGAGAGAGTCTGGGTAAAATAACCATAGCGGTAAAGCAGGCCCACAGCCACCAGGTTGACGTTCATATCGGAAGTCTCCTTCAGGTAGTCGCCTGCAAGGATGCCCAGGCCGCCGGAGTAGATCTTAAGGGAGGTATCCAAGCCATATTCCATACAGAAATAGGCCACAGACGGCTCCTTGCGTTCTTTCTTGAGTTCCATATAAGCATTGAACTCATCCATTACGCGGTCCAGTTCGGACAGGAACTTGCGGTCTTTCTCAAGAGCTGAATAGCGGGAAGAACTTACTCTTCCGAGCATCTCTATGGGATTGTAAGAAGTAGCCTCCCAAAGTTCGGGGCTTACCTGGCGAAACAGTTCCTTTGCGGACTCGTTCCAGCACCACCATAGATTGTGGCTAAGTTTTTCAAGGTCGTGAAGTTTTTCAGGCAAGTGTCGTGAAACCACGACACTTGACCAAGTAGGTTGATTCAATTCCATTTCTTCTAATTATTTTCCTCTTCGCTGACACGTATGCTGAAATCAGACAATACGTTCATATAGTTAATAAATGCCTCGTAAGGCGTATCATAGGGGTTTACATAACGGTGTGAACCGCCGTCAGTAAAGAATTTTGTATTCATATTGTAGAAGTGGTCGCTCTCCTGGAGATGTCCATAATCCTCCCACAACTGCGGAAGGTTGATAAGGGAGAGCTTCTCCTTCAGGGCATAGAGCTTGTTGAAGGCGTCCTTCTGGAGCTCGTTGCCAAGCCATTTGGCCATATCGTGCTCCTCATCCTCGCAAGAGATGGTTTCATTCACTTCCAGAGCCTCGCCGGCTTTCTGTCGGGCAACGTCGGCAGGAAGGGCGAAGTTGAACTTGCCGTCGGAAACCACCAGACGGGCAAAGGCCTCGAAGAAATCAAAAATGCCTTCATCACGGCTGATATAGTCTCCGAAAATCTTGTAGTTCATACAGAGGTTCACCACCTGCTCACCGGCAGCCTGGCAAATCCAGCTGTAATACTTGTCTGCAGTGAGAGGCCACTGATCCCAACTGCGCTCTCCGAAACGCAGGGAAATGTCGTCGCTCAAAGAGCTATTGCGCAGAAGAAGCTTCATCTTGGGAGCGAAAACACTCTTGTACAGATAGTTGGGGCTGCGCCA
>JAEDMF010000163.1 GCA_016303175.1 Bacteroidales bacterium | reverse complement strand
GCCGTAACCGCTGTAGCTGGAATCCGTGCCATACCCTGTACTGGTCTGCCCGTTGTGGTGGTTGATTCAACCTCTGTACCCGATGTGACGACAACAACCCGAACCTACAACGGTGAGTACTGGACCCTCGATGAGGCAGATGACGCTAATGCTTATACGATGCATTTCGTCTTTCAGCAGATAGAGACAGCAACAGCGGCGGAAACAACCCTATCGCCCTTCACCTGCGTTCTGAATGAAGGACTTGACATATATGAATTCAGGAATGTGCCCAAGAACTCGGAATATCCTGTAAGAGCTATACTTTACCATGCTGAGTAAATTCAAATATTTGATAATCAGGTATAAACTTTACCTTTTACCCGTTCTCCTGCCGGCGTTCTGCTCCTGTGCGAAGGAGGATTGCGCAAGCTCGTGGGATGGAGAAGGGAGCATGTTGTTCGTTTATGCCGCTTCACTGCCCTTTGATGCTGAAGCCGGCCCTTCCACCAAGGCAGTCAACGACGGCTTCCTTACTTCTTTCGAGCCAGGGGATTGTATAGGTGTCACGGGCGTGGACAAGAATGGCAATGTGGTTGACCAGTGCAATAACGTCAGATTCACCTTCCAGCGTGACACGACCCAGAGTGGCCAAGTCTGGTCTTCCTTCCTCAATGATATGGGCTATCCTTTCGTGGAGAACTTCAATGGAGTAAGGTACTTTGCCTATTACCCGTACGACTCCAAATGGAACGGAAAGACAATGGAAGATATTTTGAGCGGCTTTGTCGTGTCTGAGGACCAGCATACAAAGGAGCTTTTCACATCCAGCGACCTTATGCTGCCCCAGGAAACCATCGTTCCGGAAAACGGGCAGCTCCGCTTTGTGCTCAAGCACCAAATGGCCACAGTTGCTCTCTTCTACAACAATGAATTCAGGCCTGACGGCGTAGTTGGCGAAAATAAACTGCTATTACATACCGGCACCATCCCTTCTTCCCTCACGCTGGAACATACCTACCGAGCAGAACTTGAGGACGGCAGTCTGGACCACCGGCACCGCTATCTTGTGGATCCGTCCAAGTGCCCTGAGGTCAAGCTAACAGGTGCTTTGCAAGAGGAAAATATCAGGTTCTTCAGCTATGCCCATTCCGTTGAGAGGGGGCATCTTTATTCGTTTTCATTCGAAGGCGAGCCAATGGTGTCCTATGCAGACGGAGTGAATCTGGAGCTGGATGACGTACCTTTTGTGGACAGGAACGGAAACACTACAATTTTAGGATACACAGTGTTCTGGTCAAAGTACAATCTGGGTGAGTCTCTGTCCGAGACCTATCCCTTTGAACCGGCTGCGGGCGACAGGGGAACCCGCAAGGGTAGTCGTGACCCCAAGGCAAGAGGGGATTACTACAGTTGGGGAGCCACTTACACTCAGTACGACAACGGTCTGACAGGATACAAGGGTTACGGATATAACACTTACTTTGATAACGAATACAAAATAACTCCCCTCGGCGGCACAATCAAAGAGACGGAGTATGATGTCGCCCACGCAAAATGGTGGAGAGGAAAGTGGCGCCTGCCTACCGAGAATGAATTCCGTGCAATGTATGAGGGCTGTGATTTCACGCTGGAGGAAGTATATGCGGAGACCCAGCAACGTTATATGGGCACTCCGGGCACCAGAAGAAGTTTCAATGTCATCAAGGTGACAAGTAAGCAGGATCCCACCAAATTCATATACCTTTCCACAGGAGGTTATTTGGACGGAACGATGGAGGCCGAAAGGGACGCCGAGGGCAATTATACTTCTTCAGGAGACGGCAAGGTGAATCAGGGCATTGTTTCTCCTTCTGTGGCCTATTATATGAGCAGCAGCGCTTCGCCCACCATATTGCGTTGCGTATCGTATGCTTACATTTCGCTCGACCAGCGCATAATAAAGGTGGACGGCAGCCGCTATACCGGAATGCTTGTACGACCTGTTTACAGTCCAAATGAACCAAAATGAAAATTTTTTCCATGCGCGCTTTTACTCATTCCGTACCGCGTGCGCTAATGCTTGCAGTGACGCGCGCCTTATTGCCTGCCGTGCCACGCGTGCTAATGCTTGCAGCGGGCCTTTCCCTGACACTGGCCTCCTGCCGGGCGCAACTGAATACGGACGGCACCGATATCCAACTTTCGGTGCGGATCAAGGATAGTTGGAGTCAGAATGCCACCAAGATTGCATACAGCGGCGTTTACGGCGAACATACCGAGTTTGAGACTGCGGATTACTTCGGACTTTTCGTGCTAGACGAGAATGAGGTCATTCAGGCAGCAAACAAAAAGGTTTATTGTTCAGGCATAGACAACAAGGGCAATACCGTATGGTCCATTTTCAAGGAAGGTTCGGGTGAGGGGAGTTCTTCCAACCATACCCTGGCGGAAATGCTTGAAAGGGGGCATCAGTATTTTGCATATTATCCCTACGATGAAGCGTATGATGCCATAACTGAACTTGCTCAATTACAGGCAGTTGTAGGTAACTTCGGTGCCAATCTGCCCAAGAACCAGAGTGCCTCCTTCACCGCTTGTGACTTTCTCGTGGCCAGCAATATTCCGGGTTGTGAATATGGTGAGGTCACTGTTGAAGGCAAGAGCGTATCTCTTGTATTGGGTCATACTTTTGCGATGCTAAGGCTGCTCGTCCCCAGTGGAGCAACAAAATACTCCTATATTTTCGACGGCAGCGATTTCACTCCCTGCAAGGTTGGAAGTTCCGGAGGGATGGACGAACTCCGCTACATCTTTGTGCCCGGCTGCATACTGAGCCTGAGTTTCAAATATGTCCTTGACGACAAACTGTACAAACTCGATACAGGCGGCTGGTCCAGCTTGTTCCCGATAATCACTGAGGGCGGACATTGTTATTATGTGGACGAGAGTGCTGTCAAAATCCCCTATAGCGTCGGTGTGGATATGGGTACTTCCGTGATGTGGGCGCCTTTCAACCTCGGAGTGGAGGACAATGATGAAGCTACCCCTGAGAACGCCGCCACTTTTGCCGGAACAATTGTAATGTGGGGAGCCAACACCATTTCCAGTTCGTACGGCTCCACTGCCTACAAAAACTACAACAGTTCTTTCACGCTCGGCACTCCTCCGTCCGAATTGCCCATAGGATACGACTACAGTGGCAATGTCATCTACGATTCCGCCTCCAATCTATGGAGAGGCAAGTGGCGCACTCCCACCATTGCCGAATGGAAGGAACTTTTCAGTGCCTGCACCTATGTGTCCGACTCGAAGAAAATTGTCTTCACCAGCAAGATAACAGGTAATACTCTCACCTTTCCCTTCGCTGGCTATTATGACAGCGGCACGGCCACTTCCACTGCGATCGGATACTACTGGTCCTCTTCCGCCAGCACTACGGACATAGCCAAGGCCTCGTCCACCTTCTTCAAGTCCGGAGGTGCCCCCACGGAAAACAAGAACGCCAACCGCTACACCGGCCTCCCCATCCGCCCCGTCTTTACCAGGTAGCTTGCCGGTGGCTGCGGAATTTGAGATATTGA
>JAEDMF010000162.1 GCA_016303175.1 Bacteroidales bacterium | reverse complement strand
TCCTGGGCCACGTCGTGGGCCCTCTGGTCGCCCCTGTATCCGTGCATTCCGTCAGGGTAAAGCATCAGTCCGAAATCTGTGCCAGCACGTTGCAGAGCATCCATCAGAAGCAGGGTATTCTGGAAGTGGACATTGTCATCGCCGGTGCCGTGGGTGAGCCTCAAGCTACCGGGCCGGTATGCGGGGTTTATGCCCTCCTTTGTGGCATAACTGAGAACGGAGGCCTTCCTGTAGCCATCCGGATTCTCCTGAGGGGTGCACATATACCTCTCGGTGTAATGCGAATCATACAGCCTCCAGTCATATACGCCTCCGCCGGCAATGCCGCAGCGGAAATATTCAGGATAGCGCAAAACCAGCATCGCTGTCACCGTACCTCCGAAGGAGAAGCCCTCCACACCTATCCTCGAGGCATCCACATAAGGCAGGCTGCGCAGATACTCCGCCCAGGCGATATAGTCCTCCAACTCCGTGACAGTCAATCCCTTGAAGGCGCAGTCCATACCGGAGCGGCCATTTTCTCCGGACGAACGGGGGTCCACGACTATGGTAATGATGCCATTCTCCCGGCACCAGTCATCGGTGGCATCGCGGTTGCCCTTGAAGTCCCTCACGCGGGGAATGCCGGGACCCCCATACACCTTCATTATGACGGGATACTTCCTTGAAGGGTCGAAGCCTTCGGGTCTGGACATCAGGCCATAGAGGTCATAGCCCTGATTTTTAATGAGGTGCACCTCGGCGCCGCTGGTTGAGCAATCTGCGGTGAAATTACCCTTGCTGTCCACCTCGACATTGCGTGCATACTGGGACGGGTCAGTGAGGGTCGTGATTTTGCCGCTACGCAGATTGAGCCGGTACAGGGCAGGATGTATGCGGGAATCCCGGAAAGCGGTGAACCACAGAAGCCCCTTGCGGCTGTCCACTTCCTTGAGTTCCACGCCCCAATTTCTGCCTTCCGTGAGGCGGCGAAGAGTCTTGCCGTCGTAACTCAAGAAATAAATCTGCTGCCATCCGGTCTCGAAATCACGCGCCATATAAAGCCCCTCATCAGTAAATAGCATACCCTCAATCCACTCTATCCACGTGGGATAGTCCTCCTTGTAAACAAGACGGCGGGAGGCATCGGAGGCGCTGACGGCGAAGAGGTCCAGATGGTTCTGCCGGCGGGGCATACGGCTCACAAAGAGTTCACGGCTGTCCCTGCCCCAGAAAGGAGTGCCGTAATATACGTCTTCCTGTTCATCAAAGGCCGTTACGGTGCTTATGCCGTCCGAAAGGTCGCTGATGAACAGTTTGACTCCCGGATTTGGTTCTCCGGCAAGGGGATAGCGTGTGCGGCGCAAGCTGCCCCAGAGCCTGTCTCCCTCCGGCGCTGCCGAATAAATGGGGAAACAGGTCACGCTGCTGTCGTCAAAGCGGTACCAGGCCAGTTTCTTCGAATCGGGGCTCCACCAGAAGGCCTTGTAGTTGCTGGAACGTCCGAAAATCTCCTCATAATACACCCAGGAGGCATAACCGTTGAGTATAAGTTCCGAGCCGTCATTGCTCAGGCGAAGGGTGTCTCCCTTGACAAGGTCGGCCACATAAAGGTCGTTGTCCCGGGTGAAGGCACATTTGGTGGAATCAGGCGACCAGGTAGGGTTGATTATCGCGGAAAGCAGGGCAAAAAGCAGTTTCATCTTACTACGGGAAAACTTAATTTGTTGAAATTCACCAGATACAACCTTGTACGGGCACGTGTCATTGCCGTATACAACCATTTCAGGTCATCCAAAGTCAGAAAATCCTGCCAGAAGGCGTTGTCTATGAAGACACATTCCCACTGGCCGCCCTGACTCTTGTGGCAGGTGATGGCATTTGAATATTTCAGTTGCAGCGCATTGTAATAATGATCCTCCCGAACCAGCTCATAGCGTTTCTTCTTGGATGTTTCAAAGGAATAATCCGCATTCACTCCATTATAGAGGGCATTGCTTTGCTCATAGGTAAGAGAAGGACTCTCGGAGTCGAGGGTATCCAGAATGACCTTGGCCCTTATCTGCACATCGTCATAATCCGGGAAACTCAGCGTGGCGGTGGCGAAATTCAGGCCGTAACGTTCCTCAAAACCGCTTATGCGCTGCAATGTGGCCACGTCTCCATTGGCAATATAGTTCATATTACTGACCCCCTCAAGGAACTGATAACAGTTCTTGACCACCATCAGCCTGTCGCCGCGCACCAGCCTATCCTCCTTGAACTGAACTGCGGAACGGATGCCGGCATTGTAGCGTATGGCTCTTTTGTTGCTGCGCGTCAAAACTATGGTGCCGTCATCGCCATAGTCGGAGTATGCCCGGGAAAGGGTATCGATAAGATCCCCTGAACTTACCACGGAAATATCGTCAAAGCCCTCCATATCGAGAGTCAGCTCCCCTTCCTGCACCATAGAGGAAGAAAGTTCCATTATCAGCTTGCGCACAAGGGTGGCATTGTAAAGTATGCCTGAACTGCGGGCCTGGCGGACCACCTCGGTAAGCCGGCTGAAGCATACGCCCGAAAAAGTAGCCTCCATATACTGTCTGTTCAAGGCTGGACTCTCATCCAGCCCCACAGGAGGCAATTGCGCGTCATCGCCCACCAGCAGCAGGGAACAGTCCGTACCGTTGCGCACGAACTCCACCAGGTCTGCGAGCAGGTTGCCGCTGCCGAAGGAGGCCGAACTCTGCCCCTGCGAACCTCTCTCTATGCCCAGTAAGGACACCTCATCCACGATAAAGAGAGTGTTACGAGCCTTGTTAGGAGAAAGGCTGAACTGCCCGAAACCGTCTCCTCCCACACTCTTTTGACGATATATGTGCTTGTGCACCGTGAAAGCCGCCTGCCCGGCATAGGACGACAACACCTTGGCACTGCGTCCAGTAGGAGCGAGCAGCACGCACTTCATCCCCATCCCTTTTAGCACTTTCACCACAGTCGCAACCACGGAAGTCTTGCCTGTGCCGGCATACCCGGACAGGACCATAATGTCGTGATCGCCTGACTTCAGGAATGAGCTGATGTCAGCAAAGAAATTCCGCTGGCACTCCGTGGGTTCATAAGGGAACGCATTGAGGAACAAATCCTTACTGTTCAATTTTGCGGGCTTTTTTCTTCAGGTTAATATTCTCGTCCACAAGGTCGGCAATAGCCTCGTCAAGGCTCTTGAGCTGGTCATCTCCCTCGAAATGGTTGCGGTAGGGATGACCGAACTGCCTGTAGATATTCAGTCCGCCAACCATCTTGCCCAGAGGCCGCACATAATAAATGAGAATGAAAAAGAGCAGCAACAGGCTGAGAACGATTCCTGCAAGCACGCCGACGGTACCCGGCATTATGCTGCGGTAGAAATTCTCATCGAAACGCACCGTAGTGTCCTCGAGCGTCTTTTCGATGTAAGCGTTGTAGGAAGCCATCAGGGAATCCAGTTGCGACCTGCTGCTGCGGCCGGCTTCATAAAGGCTGTCAGGCATATCAGCGCAATCCGTGCTGGGGTTCATAGCGGAAATGATAAATACCCACCACGGAAAACGGTATCCG
>JAEDMF010000161.1 GCA_016303175.1 Bacteroidales bacterium | reverse complement strand
AGAAGGATTGTAATCGCTATGATTCTTATGAAAGTAAAGCTTGAGATTGAGTTCTGAACGGCAAGGAGAAACGGAGTTTGTATTATCCATTTTTTCATATGCAGCAACATCGTTGGAAAACGATATAACGGCAAAAAGAAAAACAAGATGTAACATTAAACTCCTATACCTCATCGTATATATCAAAAAAAGCGCGCAAAGGTACGAATATTATTTGGTATAACAGTCAAAAGAAAGGCAATAAACAGAAGTTTTTGAATTATTTTTCTCTATTGATGATATAAACACCTGCAGTGGCAAGAACTGCCGCAAAAAGATATTTCCAAGTAAAGGGCTCTCCGAGGCAAATTACCGATGTGATACAGCCCACAATGGGGATGAGAGAATTCCATATTGCCACCTTACCTATGGGGTTGCAGGTCAGCAACTTGTTATACAATCCGAAGCCCACAGTGGAAATGACAATCAAGGCCAACAGACATATAATGCCGCCCATATTGATTTGAGGCAAAGTACCTCCCATAAGAAGCCCTGTCAGTAGCAGCATAAGTCCGCCTGCTCCGAGACTGTATCCGGTGCCGACGAAAACATTCACCCTTTTGCCGACTCCCCTTGTCATCAGTCCGGCAATAGCAGCGCAGAGAGTGTTCAGAATTATCATTCCGTCACCCAACAAAGTGAATTCGCCGCTCTCACCATTGCCAAGGCTGAGCGAGGCTACACCAAGAAAACCTACCACGCAGCCAAGCATCTTCTTCAAGGTCATTTTGTCGCTTTTGAAGAAAAGGCAGGCCAGAATGACAAGCAGAAAAACACTGAGTGAATTAAGTATCGCCGCACGTGCTCCTTCGCTGTGCGAGAGGCCTATATAGAAAGCGGCATAATGGAGGGTAGTATTGAGTAGCGCATAGGCCGTCACATATAGGAAAGCTCTTAGTTTCGACCCGCCTATCGGATTGAACCCCATAGGTTTATGGGCGAATAAAGCCATCATGAGTATGATAACCCCGGAGATGCAGAAACGGATGCCTGCAAAGAGCATTTTGCTGCCAGTCATATCCGCAGCAATGCCAAAATAGCCAAAGCCCATCTTTATAATGGGATACGCCCAGCCCCATAGAAAAGCGGCCGAAAAAGCGAAAAATGCGACCCATAAGGGCCTTTGGAAAAGAGACTTCTCTGACATGCTTGCGAAGGCTGATTTCTGGAACTCCTCTACTGCGGAAAGCTAGAGAAATTCAACGTGGTCCCACAACAGTGCCTCCTCCTGCTGGGGCTTGCGCTCATCACAAGGATGGCCGAGAGCAATGAGACACAGAATGGGAAAAGAAGTCGGGGTATGGAGAATCTCCCGGACTCTATCCTCCGCAGAAACGCCTTCAACCGTGCTCTGACGTCCTTTTACGTGACACCAGCACGAGCCCAGACCAAGGTCCTCAATCTGGAATTGCATTACTGTGGCGGCAATAGAACAATCCTCCACCCAAAGTTCATTGTCTTCCCCTCCCATCACTGCAATCACTGCAGCTGCTCCGGCCACAAACTGCGACCCTGAAGGACGGATTTCTGACAAGGCCTCTATCTTCTGCCTATCTGTCGTAACTGCGAAATGCCACTTGCGCAGGCCCTTACCAGTAGGAGCCATCAGAGCTGCACGGAGAATAAGCCTTATATCTTCTTGGCTGACAGCCTCACCAGTAAACTTTCTGTGGCTGCGCCTCTTCTGTACTAAATCCTTGAATTCCATATAGTTATCTTTTATCGTAATATTGCTCAAGCCATGCGCTTGCGGAAGCTAATTTTTAGCATTGTCAACTTCCTGACGCAAGGCGGAGAAAGCCTCGTCTAGGTCGGGACAGCTTTCCTGCAGAGTGACCGGGCGACCCTGTTTATTCAGGAAACAGTGAGTGGACGTTGCTGAGCAGACAAGCGTGTCACCCACCGTCATTTTATACGCAAACTTCACCTTGAAACGGCTCATTTCGAGCACCGAAAGCTCCACTTCGACAATGTCGGGGTATGTCGTCGGCTTGCGGTAATCCAAACTGACGTTCATCACCGGAGAAATGATACCCTCCGCCTCCATCCTGTCATAGCCATAGCCAAGCTTCTCCATCATATCCACGCGGGTCTCCTCCATTATACGCACATAATTGGAGTGATGGGTAATACCCATTTTATCTGTTTCGTAATATTGGATTTTATGCTTATAATTTTCCATATTCATCATTTTGCGCTGCAAATTTAAGCAAAATGTGGTTAACTTTGTCCAAGTTTTGGCCGATTGCCGTATGCCCAGCATAGCATAGAGTGCCAAGGTCGCCGTATACCCAGCATAGCACGGAACAAAACACGACGTAGAGCAGAACACGGCCTTGTGTATAGCATAGCACGGAGCAAAGCACGGCCTTGTGTATAGAACATCATAGAACAAAGCAAAGCATAGCATAGAGAGCCAAAGCTTAATAAAACAGACAATGTCCCGGAAGAAAATCATAGGCCGTTTTGCCCCATCTCCCACCGGGCGCATGCACCTTGGAAACGTGTTCAGCGCGCTAATTTCCTACCTCAGCGCCAAAAGTCAGGGCGGAGAGTGGGTGCTGAGGATAGAAGACCTGGACAGAGGAAGGTGCAAGCCCGAGTACATAGACCTGCTCAAGCGTGATTTGGAGTTTCTAGGTCTGGAGTGGGACCGTGGCGGCGAAGGAGAATGGTGCCAGAGCGCAAGGTCGGAGCACTATGAGCGAGCCTTGAGTATGCTGGAAGAGAAGGGACTCACCTACCCCTGCTGGTGCACAAGGGCGGAACTTATGGCAGCGTCGGCCCCTCACGAGAGCGACGGAAGAATCATATACCCCGGAACCTGCCGTGACAATGCAGAAAGAGTTGCTCTCAATGCAGGGCGTCCAGCTGCCACGAGAATTATGGTGCCAGACGAAGTGATAAAGCTCACGGACATCCATTACGGACCTCAGGAAGTGGCTCTGGCAAGTTCCTGCGGGGATTTTATACTGCGAAGAAGCGACGGGGCATGGGCATACCAACTCGCTGTCGTCGTGGATGATGCCTTGATGGGGGTAACTGAAGTTGTACGGGGACGTGACCTTCTTCTATCGGCGGCCCAGCAGCTTTTTCTTTTCAATGTTTTGGGTTACACAGCACCCTCCTATTGCCATTTTCCGCTGCTTTGCAACTCGCTTGGACAGAGGCTCAGCAAGAGAGATGCGGCTCTCGATATGGGTGCATTGCGAGAAAGGTACAGTGCCGGAGAAATCATCTCAATTCTGGCTCATTATGCCGGTCTTCTGCCCTCCGGCGGCACTGATCATAGTGACACCGTTCAACACAACAAAATCGAACCCTGCACCCCTCAGGACCTTATTCCCCTCTTTGATTGGAGCAAAGTCCCCACCAAAGACATCATTGTGCAAGTAAACGACAGAATGAAACGGCTCTAATTAAAGCTTTCGGATTTCCTCAATACTGAGGCCTGTCGCCGTAGCAATCTGGTCTTCGGGCATAGATAATGATTTGAGATTTCTTGCTATCTCCAACTGAGCTT
>JAEDMF010000160.1 GCA_016303175.1 Bacteroidales bacterium | reverse complement strand
CAGCATCTCTTTTTTAAGAATTTTGTACATAATAGCTCAAGTTTCGCAAGCTTATAAGTTGTTATTTTTTTACCGGTGTTTCCGTTTTGACTACCTCGGCCGTGTAACCGAGTTTCTTTATCTCCTGCTGTATCTTCTCTGCCGTGGTCTTGGAAGCATCGAAGGTGACCGCAATGGTATTTTCCTTCAAAGACACGTCCAAATCCTTCACACCCTTTACATAAGAAATGTTCTCCATGACTTTCTTAACGCAGCTTTCACAATGGAGATGAGTCGCGTAGGTAACCGTCATAAGGTTCTTTCCTGCTGCAAACATAGCAAGAACAAGGCTTACCGCCAAAATTATCTGTCTCATAATACTAAGATTTTTTCCATAATGTAATGCGAACGCCCAGGTATCCCTTAATTCCCATCAGGGGCCCCCATACGCAGGAAGCATCGAAATGCTTGTCGGCATTGGGGTCTCCTATAATGGGCGAGGGCTGCTTGAAATTGGTGAGATTTTCTCCTCCTATATAAATGTCCCAACCCTTCATACGGTGGGTAATCTGGGCATAGAGCAGCGGATAGACGGGACTATAGCCGCCACCCATAAACTCGTACAGCTTGCAGGGCCCGTTTACAGAAGCCGTCACATCGAAAATCCACTTGTTCAGGTTTGTGGCATACTGGAGGTTCAGCACTCCCTTATAACGGGAGGTCATTGGCCTTTCCTGCAAGCCGCGTGAAGCAAGGGTCACCTTGGCGTTGGTGTAGCGGAAAGTGGCGGTGATGGTGAAACGCCTTATGGGCTCTATCGAAAAGTCAACTTGATAAGTATCCGTAAAGGACTTACCATCAAGCATATAGAAGTCTATCTTGTCCGCCTGCGACACAGTTGCGGGTGAGAAGGCATCGTAATCCACTATCAGCTGGTCCACAAACTGGCTGCGGAAATAATCGAAGCTCAGGTATGCTCCCTCGACCGCCTCCCAGGGCAGGTACCAGGTAGCATTTCCGCCGAACACCCAAGCATCCTCCATAGGGTGGGAAGCGAACAGGGGACGGGTAGCGGCGGAGACGGGATTGTGCTCCGACCAGAAGCTCTTGTTGGTGCTGAGAACGCCGAGGTTGTCGGCCAAGGGGTTGGCGTAGCGTATGCCACGTCCTCCGTTCAGACGCAGAACGAACTGGTCCACGGGAGCGTACTTCAGGGTTACTCGGGGACTCACGCGCAGGGGTTTGCGGTCGATGTTGTACCAATCCGCGCGCAAGCCAGCTACAAGAGTGATTTTTTCTTCATAATTATAAGTGTACTCGCCGAAAACTCCCACATTTGCAATGTGGCTGACAGCATCGCCGCCTTCATAATTGCCGGGACGGTCCAACTGCTCGGCAAGTCTGTCGTAAGTAGAGGAAAGGCCGACGGTAAAATGGTGGTTATCAAAGCTCTGGTCCTGATACAACAGATTGACGAAGCCTGAAATCTGGTTGGCATTGAACAGGGTCTTGCCGAAGCCGGACATCATCGAGTAGTCGTTGAAATCGCCCACGAAGGCTATGTTGCGACTGTTGTCATAATTAAGGGGCACACCCACCTTGAGATAGGCGTTCACGCCCTGGTTGAGTATGTTGCTGCCCCAGAAAGGGATCTCCCCTGCCTTATAGGCATCAAAACTGTAGCCCGGCAGGTGACGCCATCCGCTGGCTGGGTCGTACTGGCCTCCTGTCCTGGTGTCACGCAAATAACTCAGACCGAAGCGCACCTGGGTGCCGTCGCTGCCGTAGTACAGCCAGCGGTTTGCAACGTTCACCAGCAACTGCGAGGGCTCGCCGAGAAAGCCAGTACCCGCACCACCATTGGCCTTCATATCCATATCGTGGCCGGCAAAATTGCCGCTGACGTGGCCCAAAAGCACGGTGCTCCATTTTCCGTCGTTTCCCAATTGGAGCGAGGAAGCGAGATTCAAGTCCATCTTGCTGTCGCTCATAAAGGCGGCATTGAGAAAGAAAGGCACCTCATCGGTGGGCTTGCGGTGCTCCAGGTTAATCTGGCCAGTTATGCTCTCCACTCCGTTGATTACGGAAGGAGCTCCCTTGGCAATCTGTATGCTACTCAGCCACTGGCCGGGAATGTAGCCCAGGCCGAAGGGAGAAGCAATGCCTCTCATTATGGGACGGTTCTCGTCGAGCATACGGGTATAAATGCCGCTCAGACCGAGCAGGCGTATCTGGCGGGCACCGGTCACAGCATCGGAGTAGCCCACGGTGACGCTGGCGCTGTTCTCAAAGCTCTCTGCAAGGTTGCAGCAGGCCATCTTGCACAGGCCGGCGGCAGTGATGACCTCCGTGCGGAGGGGTTTCCCTTTGGAAACATAATTGCCCAGGCCCATACGCACGGTGGCAGCCGCAAGCGTGTCTGCCTGGTCCGAATAAATGCCGGTCGTATCCACCTGGGCGAGCACCTCTGCAGGCAAGGCCAGCATTGATACGGTCAGCAACGCGTATAAAATTTTTCTCATATCCATTGTCACTAAAACAATAAATAAACTATCCTATAAAAAGCCCTGCGAGCAGGTATGCGGCCAATGCGCACACCCAGGCAAGGACACATTGAAAAACGGCCACAAAGGCGGCCCAACCGGAGCCCAGCTCAGCCCTAATGACTGCAATGGCCGAAACACAGGGAGTATAGAGCAAACAGAACACAAGCATAGGTATTGCCGTCAAAACGTTCATTATTCCGGTCACTCCGAGCACTTCCATCGTGGACACGACGGTCTCCTTGGCGAGGAAGCCCGAAATCAGGGAAACGACTATCCTCCAATCCCCCAGACCTATAGGCTCGAAGAGGGGTACAAGCAAGTCCGCAATGGAGGCCAGAATACTGTCCTTGCTGTCTGCGACCATATTGAAGTGCCAGTCGAAGGTCTGCAGGAACCATATAACAATCATAGCCACAAAAATCACAGTGAAGGCCCTCTGGAGGAAGTCCTTTGTCTTGTCCCAAATCAGGTGGCCGAGATTCTTCAGGTGAGGCAGACGATAGTTGGGCAATTCCATCACGAAGGGGGCCGCCTCGGCGTTCTTTCCAAGCCACTTTGCAACCAAGGCATCCAGCACGCCCAGAACCAGTCCGAGCAGGTACATACAAATCAGCACAAGACCTCCGTGCCCCGGAAAAAAGGCGCTGGCAAAGAAAGCATAAACGGGTATCTTCGCCGAGCAGCTCATAAAGGGGATGAGGAGTATGGTTTTCTTGCGGTCACTGGCGGACGGCAAGGTGCGGGTGGCCATTACGGCCGGCACGGAACAGCCCAAGCCTATGAGCATGGGTACACTGCTGCGTCCGGAGAGGCCCAGTTTCCTGAGAAGCTTGTCGGTAACAAAGGCAATGCGGGCCATATAGCCGCTGTCCTCCAGCAGGGAAAGGAAGAAGAAAAGTACTATGATTATGGGGACAAAGCTGACCACCGTGCCCACACCACCGAAGATGGCATCCACAACAAGGGAGCGGATGACGGGATTCAGCCCTATGGAATCCATCCATACGCCAAGCCTCGTCCCGGCGGCATCAATCAGTCTT
>JAEDMF010000159.1 GCA_016303175.1 Bacteroidales bacterium | reverse complement strand
GTCAGCATAGCAGGGAACAATGTCCACAGGGGCCCCGAGAGTCAGTTCAAGAACTCTCATCTGACGTGTTATCTTCTTGAAAGTCATTGCGTAATAGGTGCAGCCGGGAGCCAGCATCATCTTCTCATCCACTTTCCACAGATTGTTTTCCATTTCCACGTCGGTACTGCCGCAGAAATTGATGCTGCGCATAACCATCTTGCCGTTGGATGCAGTAGCTGTAAGGATGATGCTGCCTCCGGCGAAGTCTTCTGTCGAGGGAATGCTGACCGCAATGCTTTTTGAAGCATTGTCCAGGGTTGCTGCAAGGCCTTCGGCTTTCTGCAGGTCCACAATGGCTCCTTCCGCAAGTTTTCCAGTCACCTCGAAGTTGATGATGAGGCTGGTCTGGCCATCTTCCATTATCTGTTCTCCAATCACTTCCTCTCCTGCGATGTAGGCCTTGATACAGAAGCTCTCCTCGCTGTCCACAGTGATGATTTTACCGTCGCCGAGGGTGAAACTTACACTGCCGTCGTCGTTGGGTGTCACGGCTGAAATCAGGGAAGCCGTCTTGCCTCCGGCTTTGACAGGATTGCCCGAGCTGTCCAATACGGTCTGACCGTTGACAGTCCAGTAGCCTTCCTTGCTGACTGCGATGGAAGGCGCGCGTCCTGAAACGGGAAGTTTGCTTCCGTCGGCATCCTTCAGGAAGCTTGTTTTGCCTCCGCTCGTAAGTGTCCAGTATTGGATGCCGTCCTCTTCCGCAATTCCTATCATATCGGCCTCAACCACGTCTTTCCGGGCAGCCACCACTGCAGTGGCGCTTTTACCTTCGCTGTCCTTGTAGCTGATGGTATAGCCTCCTTCCGCATTTGCTTCCACGGAACTTATTACGCCTCCTGACGTAAGAGTCTTCAGCAGGTCGATCTGCGGCGCAAGCGCTTCCAATGCTTCGTTCAGGGCAGCAAGCTCTTTCTGGGCATTGTCAATCTGCTGCCACAGGGACGAGTCATCGTAGATTTTGCAGCCCACAGGAATGAGCAGCGCCGCCATACATATAATATTGTATATACGTTTCATATAGTCTTCAGTTTTTCTCAAATGAAAATCTGTCTTTCATAAATCAATATCCCGGGTTCTGGGTAAGTACGCTTTCGCCGCTCTGGCCGTCCACGGGATAAATCTGGCGTTGCGATGTGGGAATGGGATACAGATAATCCTTTTCTTCCCATTCGTAGAGTTCCTCATGGAATTGTACCAAATACCCTTTGTCGCCTTCGCTGAGGCTGTTGTCTTTGCCGGCATCCACATTCAGCATATTTTCGCAGTCGCTTGAGGGCTTGGAGCCTTTGTAGATGCAGAGGTCCTTGATTCCGTCGTTGTTCATATCATATTCTCCCAAACCGGGGAAGTAGATGCCGATGAATCCTTTACCCAGAGTGTTGGTGGCAGGACACAATTGGCGGCCTTCTTTCCAACGGAGCATATCCCAGAGCCTCAACCCCTCGTTGACCAGTTCCACGGTTCTCTCTCGGCGTATTTCCAGAATGAGGCCCTTGTCGGGACCATCGAGGTGGGAATCGGTGTAATATGATGCAAGGAAGGGGTCAATGCTGATTTTCGAGAGCTCGAGCGGCGGCATCCCGACCCTGCTGCGGATGACATTTATGCTTTCATCCAGAAGATTCTGGTCTGCTTGATGCAGTTCGGCGGCAGCCTCCGCATAGTTGAGCAGTACCTCAGCATAACGGAAAATCGTGTAGTCGGTCGTGGACGTTGTGGCACCGTCGTGGCTTTCGTCCGAGAAGTATTTTATGGGGCGGTAGCCACTGCGGTCGAAATCTTTGCAGTTTTCTGCATATTTCTCGTCCGAGCCTACGGCAAGGTAGTCCGGAGCTGCAATGGTCTGGGCCATACGGGGGTCCCTGTCCTTGAACTCTTCCCAGTAGGGTGTGGTCTCGTATCCGCTTCTGGAAGTGAAGGCCGTGCCGTCAGCCATCAGATAATGGTAGGCAAGAGCCCTGGTGAAGGAGTAGCGCTGGTTCTTGAGGGTGAACTGGACGCCGTGGCGAATGACAAGTTCATCCGTGGACACGTAGCGGCGGCTTAGTATGGTTTCCTTGGATTCGGCGTCCTCCAATACGAAGTAGTCGCGATAAGGCTGGTTCTTCACTATTGTGGAGCCTTTGTAAAGTCCGTATTTGTTGCTCTTTATCACTTCTTTTGCTGCAGTACAGGCTAGATTCAGGAAATAGTCGGCAGAAAGGGTAATGGTTTCTCCTGCAGCATTGGTGTAGTTCTCGTCGGGGATGTCGTGATATTTCCTCCAACTGCCTTCAAACAGGGCGGCGCGGCTCTTAAGAGCAAGGGCGGCGTATTTGTTCAGACGGTAGGTGGAATTGGCGCTCCAGGCCTCCGGCAGACCTTCAATTGCCTTGTCGAGGTCTTCCATAACCTTCTGCATCACAAAACCGCGGGAGTCTCTAGGTTTGTACAGGGCAGTTTTGTCTTTGTCGGAAATCACAAAGTCATACCAGGGCATGTCGCCGTACATCTTCACCTTGTCAAAGTAGAAAAGGGCTCGGAAGAAATAGGCCACTGCGTCATATCGTTGGCGTATCTGCTCGTTCTTGCAGTTGGAAGAATGCTCGAGATAGTAGTTGAGTTCGCGAAGGCTCTTCCATGTACCGCTGCTCCATGAGGCAGTTTCGGCCTGACGGGTGCCTTTCTGTATGGCGCTCAGTGAGAGGTGGTACATTAGGTCATTGTCCTGCAGAACCCCATTCGCGGAGTTATCCGGATTGGGCAGCAGTTCGCTGTAGAATCTGTTCGTTGCGAGTTCCAGTTCAATTTCGCTCGAATAGAAGGTCTCCGGAGACAGGGCGGTCTCGGGGAACTTGTCGAGGCATGAACTCAGCATTGCAAGGCAGGCAAGAGCCGGGATTATATATGTTGTATTTTTCATAATCGCGTTTTTAGAAGGTTATGTCGATACCTGCGGAGAAAGTTCTAGAATAAGGATAGATACAGTCGTTGGAACCTGATGAAGTGGCTACTTCCGGGTCTATGTACTCGGAGTGCTTCTTCAGCGGAGACCAGTACCAGAGGTTCTCACCCGTGAGGTAAATGCGTATCTTTTCGATTGCCTTGGTCTTTAGGGGCACTGTATATCCGAGGGTGAGATTCTTCAGACGTATGTATGCCGCATTCTGGAGGAAATAGTCGCTCGCAACTTTCATTGCGCCGCCACTGGTCGTGGACGAGTAACCTCTCCTTCGGGGGAAGTAGGTGTTGCGGTTGTCTTCTGTCCAAGTCTTTTGGGTAAAGTCGGCCGGCACGAAAGATGACGCAGGGAAACCGTACAGACTCCAGAAGTAGGAGCAGTTGGCGGCAGGCATCCAGTCCATCTTGCCTACACCCTGGAAGAATACCGACAGGTTGAAGCCGTACCAGTCCAGTTCGCCGCGAAGAGAGTAGTTGTAGCGGGGACGGGTGTTGCCTATAATTTTCCGGTCGCCTGGATTCTTGACGGTGTTGTCGCCGGAATTGATCGTATGGTCGTTGTTGCGATCCACGAATTTCAC
>JAEDMF010000158.1 GCA_016303175.1 Bacteroidales bacterium | reverse complement strand
CAACTCCATCATAGGCAACACGGCCATAGGCAACTGCATACGCCCCGTCCTTGTCGAATAAAGTGCAGCCTGAAGTCAGGAATCCTCAAAGCTGTAAAATGAAAATCCGCACCATCATTTCGATGCTTATGATGACAGCCCTATCAGCGTCGGCGCAAACCTCTGACGGTATGCTTACCGGGAAAAATTCCGGTACAGTGCGCCAGGTGGAACTCAGCGCCGACCTGGTGGTGTGCGGAGGAGGCCTGGCAGGAGTATGCACAGCCCTCAGCGCAGCAAGGCATGGCGTCAGCGTAATACTCATACAGGATCGCCCCGTGCTGGGCGGCAACGCAAGCAGCGAGATTCGTATGGGTATAGTAGGAGCGAAGCAAGACCAGTACTGCGAGGCCGGCATACTCGAAGAACTGCAATGCAAGAACTTCTACTACAATCCCCTTCAGAGGTACACCTTATGGGATGATGTGATTTATTCCACGGTTGTGGAGGAAAGTCGCATAAAACTTCTGCTCAACACAAGTGTGCAGGATGTAGTGATGAAAAACGGGAGGATTGCGGCCGTAAAGGCTTGGAATACAAATGCCTACACAGCTTACACCATAAAGGGGAAAATCTTCGCTGACTGCACCGGCGACGGGATTCTGAGGCTCTCGGGCGCAGAATTCCGACGCGGGCGCGAACTTCCTTCTGAATTCGGGGAAGATTTGCTGGCCAAGGGAGGAGATGCCAGGACTATGGGGAACTCTCTTCTGCTCCAACTCCGCAGATGTAATGATGACAAGCCCTTCAGGGCTCCGGACTGGGCCTACCATTTCACGGATGAAGATTTTGATTACGACAGTCCGAAATCCACGATAGAAGGGGTCCGCTTCAACTACAAACGCCTCTATCCGGAGGACAACAATTTCTGGTGGATAGAGTTCGGGGGCACTCTGGACACCATTTTCGACGCCCCAGACATACAATTTGAACTCAAGCGGATAGCTTACGGCGTGTGGGAATATATGAAAAACCATCCCGACGGTAGATGCAGGGGCTACGAACTCGACTGGATAGGGTCACTACCCGGCAAAAGGGAGAGCACACGCTATATAGGCCCCCACATTCTCAGCCAGAATGACGTGCTCAGCGGCGGCCATTTCGAGGATGTAGTGGCGTACGGAGGCTGGACCCTGGACGACCACGACCCGGAAGCCTTCCATAAAAAAGGAATAATCAGCCGCGAATTCACAACTCCGGGCATCTTCGGCATACCATACGACTGCCTCTATTCGGTGAACATACCGAATCTGATGTTTGCTGGACGGGACATTTCCTGCACGCATATGGGCCTCAGCGCGACGAGGGTTATGGGCACCTGCGCCCTGCTCGGTCAGGCGGCGGGAACAGCTGCCGCAATCGCCATAAAGAAGGGAGTGCTCCCCGCAGATATACGCAAAAAACACATCGCCCTGCTCCAGTCCACTCTGGAAGAAGACGATTGTATGCTCCCCTATCGCTGGCGCAAGCCCAGTCCCCTCACCCTTCAGGCCAGGATTTCAGCCCCTGAGGGAGAGAATCCCGAACTGCTGCGCAACGGCATTGACCGGAACTACGAAGGCCAGGACAATGGAGTGTGGCTCAAGAACGGAGAGTACATAGAATATTCCTGGGAAAAGCCCGTAGCGATAAATGCCATACGCCTGATTGCCGACAGCGAGCTCAAAGTGCGCGGCAAACGCATGCGCAAGCTGGAGGCCACCACAGAACGCAAGGAAATGCCCGCGCCCATGCTCAAAGGCTTCCATATCGAGACCCTCATCGGCACACAATGGACGACCATATACAGCGAAAGAGAAAATTTCCTTCGTCTGAGAAAATTCTCCCTTCCTGAAACTGTACATACCAAAGCAATCCGTCTCGTCGCTGATTCCTCCTGGGGAGGAGAAAGGGCCCATATTTTCGCCCTTGACGTCAACTGAACCTGCCCTGCAAGCTGCAAGGCAGGCCATTACTATTTCCTGACTATCCTTATATCATCTATTAGAGCCCTTTTAGCTCCGGCAGAGGATCTACACTCGAGCACAACGCTCTGACCCTTCTTGAGCTGGAGCTCCACTTTATGCTCCTTCAAGCTGAAATCCGTGATGAAATCAGTGGTAGTGTAACCGTCCCTGAAGGGGGCCGGCAAGTCGAAGGTGTCAACGAGAGCCCAGGAGCCATCCCCATTATAAACATAGGTCAGTATGGAATTGTTGCTTACGCCGGTATTGGAAAGAGCCGATGCCCTGTAGGATAATTCGCAGGAAATGGTCCCGGTATCAGGAAGCAGAGGGCTGTCGAGGGCAGGTGTGGCAACATAGGTACCATTGCCGTCAAAAAGGAACACGCCCATTGCGGGACGGGTCCAGGCAGCACAGTACCACCCATTGAAAGAACCTGAGGCCGGGGCACCCATGTAGTTGGCTGCAGTGGTTGCAACGCAGACCGGACGGTCACTTCCATCGATGAATTTTGAATTGTTGGAAAAGCCCCAGGACTTGGTCTCGTGACCGACTACAGCCAGCTCGTAGGTGCATAAGGGAGTGGAAGCGGGATAATGGTTCGCGCCACAGGCGACAAGTCCGGCATAGGAGGCGCGTTGTGCCCCAACAACAGCCGGCGTGGTACCTGCGCAGCCATCCACGAAGTTGGCTTGAAGGCACATTTCATCGAAGTCACACCATATTATCTCGTTCTCCTGCGGAATATGGGCAGGAAGGGTTGTGAACTTGACGGGCTCGGACCACTCAGAATCGCCATAGGGATTAGTGAGGGTCTTGGGCACATAGGCTTCTCCCTTGCTGGCGTCCACATTAGTAATCTCCACCTTGGCAACGGCTTTTACTCTGAACCAGTAGTCGGTGGCAGGCTTGAGGGAGCCGAAGCTGACCCTCGTATCGTACCTGAGGTTATCGCCGTCGGCCTTGCCAAGCCAAGACGAATTGGCAAAGGCCGCATTCATTGAAGCATAACCGTTGAAAGGATAGCAGGAATACACGGGAGAAGTGCAGGACGGGTCGTCGTAAACCTCCATAAGATAGCACCTTGCAAAGCCGTTATAATCAAGATTGTCAACAGGGTCGAACTGCAATGTAGCGTGACGGGAGCCCTTGTTGGCAGCTTCCACCACCCATACCGCAGCCGTGGTAATCTGCTGTTCCTGCGAAGATTTGAACGGGCCGCTATATGCCTCCAGACGCAGATTGTAATTTGTGGCATTGTGCAGGCCCTTGAGCTGATATGAATTCACGGCAGCATCAAATTCCGCGGCAAGGGAACCGTCCACATAAAGTCTGTAGCCTTCTGCGCCTTCCACGCTGTTCCAAACAAGGCGGACATCCGTAAAGGCAGCCTTGACCTTGGTGAATTGCGGCTTGGCAAGCATAAGGTCCAGTTCTCCAAGGTAAGCCATTTCACCTCGCGCAACATCCTTGCCCGAGGGAAAATTCTTGCCGACGCTCGTCCCGTCTTCAAAGGTCATATCCACTCTGAACCCCTGACTGTACTTTCCGGGCAGGATTTCAACCGCATACTCGGCACCTTCCTCGAAAGGCTGCTCAACTGCATCGATATTCATCGAGGC
>JAEDMF010000157.1 GCA_016303175.1 Bacteroidales bacterium | reverse complement strand
GAAATACTCGTAGTCCACGCCTATCGGGACCACATACACCGGCTTTTCCAACTCCTCCGCCGCCTTCCTGGCTATCTTGAATATGCCTTTCTTTATCGGAAGCAGGCCCTTCTCCGCCCTGTGCATACCCTCGCTGTACATGCAGAAGGGAACCTCGTGCCTGAGACACTCGATTATGTCCCCTATGGTCTCGAAATTTTTCGCCACCTCGCGCAGGCCGTTGCGCTCGCGGGCCATCGGCAATATCCTGAGGAAATTCAGGAAACGCGCCACCTTGGGATTCGAGAATATGTCGGATCGGGCTCCGAAGCCTATGGAACCGTGCCTGGTCAGCAGTATGAGCAGAGGATCCATAAGGGCCGCGCAGTGATTCGGGGCGAGTATTACCGCTCCTGAGGAGGGGATGTTCTCCAGTCCCTGCATCCTGACGGACGAGAACTGGGTCCTCGTGCAGAAATCTACGTAATAGCGGCATATGTCATACATCCTGTCATATGCCCATATGTTTCTTCCCATTGAGAGACAGTTTTGAATTGCGCCCACTCGGGCGAAAGCCTGCCAAAGTTACGCAAAAAAAGCTATATTTGCACCTATGACAAACTTATGGAAAAGAATATGGCTGCGTGCATCCCTGCTCGCAACCGTAATGTTTGCTGTGGGATGCCGTCCTGAGGACAAACCCCACAGCGGAGACTATGACAGGGTGCTCGTACTTTACGCCTCTGCCTTCAACAGCCTGAACAACTATATCAAGTCCGACATTGAAGAACTTCAGACCGGATACATTCCATCCTACAAGAGCGAGGAGGTGCTGCTGGTGGCAAGCAAGTTCTGCTCGAGGTACAATGACTACGGCGAGCAGACTGAGCCCAGCCTGGTGCGTATAAGCAGGAAGGGCAGGAAGAACGAGATAGTCGTGGACACCTTGATGAAGCTGCCTGCCGGTACCGTGATGGCGGATGTGCAGACTCTCAGGAAGATGCTGGAATATGTCGGAGACGAATTCCCTTCCAAGAGTTACGGTATGATTTTCTCGTCCCATGCGACGGGATGGCTGCCGGAAGGATATTTCTCCAATCCGTCCGCATTCGAGAACGGGAATGCTTCGGTAAGCGGCAGGAGAAGGAACGGAGGCGAACTCACTCCATATTACGAAGTTGAAAGGGATCCTTCTCTTCCTGCGGTGAGAACCGTGGGACAGGAAGTGGTGCTCAAGAACGGCAAGAAATACACAAGGGAGATGGAGATAGACGGTTTTGCCGCAGCGATTCCGATGCATCTGGACTACCTGCTCTTCGATGCCTGCCTGATGGGCGGAGTCGAGGTTGCATATGCCTTGAGGAACACGGCTGACTATGTTGGTTTTTCCCAGGCGGAGGTGCTCGCAGACGGATTCGACTACTCCACCGTTGTCTCCAGGCTGCTTCTCGAAAGCCCGGCGGCACCACAGAAGGTGTGCGAGGATTTTTTCGATACATATGACAGAAAGAGCGGACAGGAGCGTTCCGCCACCATATCCTTCGTGGACTGCAGGAAACTCGGAAATCTTACCGCCGTGTGCCAGGAACTCTTCGACAAGTACAGTCCATGGTTCATGATTATGGATCCGACCAAGGTGCAGGAGTACTTTTATGACAGCTCAAAGCATTGGCACTATGACCTTTACGACATTGTCGCCAAGGTAATTGCACAGGTCGGGGGCGATGAGGAAGACCTTGTTGCCCTCAAACAGGCCATAGATGAATGCGTGGTGTACAAGGCAGCGACCCCCAACTTTTTCGGAGTGCCGATAAACTGCCATTCCGGTCTGAGCATGTACCTGCCTGCCAACGGCAGCCAGTATCTGAACAACTATTACAAAACCCTGAGCTGGAACGAGGCCACAGGCCTTGTCGAGTAAGGACTTTCTGCCCGGGAATTTTGCAAGTGGCGGAAAAATCACTATCTTTGCGGGCATTTTCATAAAAGCGCAGGCTTTTGGTGCAATGGGGTCTGTGGAACCCACAGACTGAGTAACACATTTCAAACAAAAACAAAATGAAGCATTTCGAATTGAAAGGCCAGGTTCGCGAAGCAGGCAACAAGGCGACCATCAAGGCTTTCCGCAAGCAGGGTCTCGTCCCTTGCAACCTCTATGGCAACGGTGTACAGGGTACACTTTTCACAGTGACCGAGAAGGAACTCAACGCCCTCATCAACACTCCTGCATCATACATAGTGGACCTCGTGCTCAGCAACGGCACCAAGCAGACCGCAATAGTACACGAGCTTCAGTTTCACCCGGTAGCGGACAACTGCCTCCACGTGGACTTCCTCGCTGTCAATGAGGAGAAGCCGGTAGCCATCAAGGTTCCTGTTACCATATCCGGACACGCTGTCGGCGTACAGAAGGGTGGTAAGTTCGTCAAGAGGGAGAGGGAACTCCGCATCAGCGCGATGATGAAGGACCTTCCTGATTCAGTGAACATCGACATCACCGAACTCGAGATTGGCAAGGTAATCGTGGCAGGCGACCTGCACTACGACAACATCTCCATCCTCACCCCGAAGGACACCATCATGTGCGGTGTCAAGGCTACCCGCGCATCTTCAAAGTAGGATGAGTCTCTGAAATGGCCGGAATGAACTATCTGGTTGCCGGACTCGGCAACATCGGTTCCGAATACGCCTTCACCAGACATAATATGGGATTTATGGTATTGGATGCCTGGGCTCAGGCATCCAATACTTCTTTTTCCACCGAACGGTACGGGGACGTTGCGGAAATCAGTGTCAAAGGAAGGAAAATCACCCTCCTGAAGCCTTCCACATACATGAATCTCAGCGGAAATGCCGTGAGATACTGGATGAACAGGCTGGACATCCCGATAAGCAGCATAATCGTAATCTGCGACGACCTGAACCTGCCTTTCGGCACCCTGAGAATGAGAAAGAAGGGCAGTGACGGTGGACACAACGGGCTTAAGAACATCCAGGATCTGCTCGGCTCCCAGGATTACTGCAGGATCAGGATGGGCATAGGCAATGAATTCAGGAATGGAGGACAGGTGGACTACGTACTTGGAAGACTGGATGCGGAGCAGCTCGCGAAGATGCCCGAGTTGGCTGACAAAGTCATCGCAGGTGTCAAGGATTTCGTGCTGGCCGGCCCTGACCGGGCCATGAATTCTTTCAACTCAAAACAGGTATAACATCCTGATTTGTCGGTCACACTGCGCTTTTCAGGATCTTTTGTTTGTTTTTTCATTACATTTTCATATCTTGCGTTGTCCACGCTTGGAATTATTGTCTAATATAATAATATTGAATCATGAAAGAACTTGTTGAAAAGATCAAGGCAGAGTACCAGGAGTTCATCGTCAATGCCGATGCTCAGCTGGAGAAAGGTAACAAGGCGGCAGGCGCACGCGCACGCAAGGCCGCCCTCGCACTGATGAAGGACCTCAAAGATTTCAGGAAGGCATCAGTTGATGCCGCAAAATAATTTTCAACGAAAACCCGAATCCTGTGCAACGTTTCGGGAGGAACTTGCATCTATAAGGCAGGTTTAGGTTTTAGTACACGTCTATATGCGGCTTCCGGGAAGTGATTTTCCGGGGCCGCACTTTTTTATCCCGCTCCGCCCTTTCCAAGTCTGCGGTTTTTTTCGTA
>JAEDMF010000017.1 GCA_016303175.1 Bacteroidales bacterium | reverse complement strand
AAATTATCCGGTCAAAACGGTCGTAGTCTCCCGGCTTAATCTGCCGTGCCTGTTTTCTGACATCAAAGTCAATCCCGTGATTGGTCAGGCAACGCTTTGCCGGAGGATAAATGGGGTTGCCTATCTCCTCTGTTGATACGGCCGCGCTTTCAATGTAATACAAGTCCTCCAACCCCTTCTCTTTCACAAGGGCCTTCATTATGAACTCGGCCATAGGAGAACGGCAAATGTTGCCGTGACATATGAAAAGGATACGGTGCAAAGTCTATGAATTGTTCTTAGAGTTTTTATTGCCATGCTCAACCCTAGTAGCTGTCAGCCACCCTGCCCAAGTCGCGTATGGCACTCAAAAACAGGGTCGAGAAGTCGCCATCGGTCAAGGCAGGCAATTTACGCAATTCCACAAAGATCTGCAAAAAATCTTCACATACTGGCCGGTACTGAGGAGCTTGCGCGATGGCCAGAAACAAAATAAAGGCGGCTGAAAGTCGAAAGACTGACAACCGCCCCGGTTAGATATTAATTATAGTTGGAATCTCTGTTTTATAGGTAAATTACACCAATGGATTTTGCCTGAACGTGAGATGATGCCCATGTTAAAGGGTCATTGCACGCTGCTCCGATACTGATTGTATTGTTCGATGGTGTGAATGTTACGCTTATGGACGAATTATATTTGTATTCTGCTCCAAAATAGCTTGATTGTTTTTCGCTGAAAATTTGATTCCCGGCAGCATTAAGGGAGGTAGTGATAGGGTTGATTTTGGAAGAAGCGTATGTTAAGATGTTGTATGACAATGTCGTTTTTATGTCAGAAGGTACGTGGAAACCTTTGAAATTAGCAGTGCCGTTGCCGAAATAAAGGTAATTGTTCTTCCATTCGCTTTTTCCACCGCTGACACTCCAGCAGTCCCGTGTATTGATGAGGTCGGAATTATCCTTGTTATACGGCAATCCGGTTACGTGGACGGTGGCGGTGGTGGCGGCGGTGGTTTCGGCAGAACCGTCGAAGCTCATTTTGGCTCCTATGGTGTGCGCTCCCCAGGTTTGACTGCCGGCATCACCGGCAACGGCTGCTCCGTCAAGGGTGGAACTGATGCTCAGGAGGCTGCTGCATTGGTTGTATACAGCTGCGCTAAGACCGCTCTTGTAGGAAGCTCCGATGCCATAAATGGTGCTGCCGTCCAGGGTGTTGGCATAGGCGGCGCGGGTTTCATAGTCGGCGGGGATGGCGCTCTGACCGTCCGTGCCCTTGTAGCAGCTGTAGCTTGTGTGACCAGCCAGGTTTGCGTCGAGGGCCATTCCTGAAGGAACAGGTGATGACGCGCTCTTGCCTATATAGGTAACGGAACGCTCCACATCCTTGCTGCCGTTGTTGACAATGTAGTTCACTATCAAGTCGTAATTGTATTTGCCCTTGGGCAGGTAGGGGAGAGATGCCGGAGCGCTCATTTCCACGGCATTGAAACTGCTGCCCTCCATATTGAGAGTCCTGTATGTCGTTGCCCCGTTGTACAGGTTGACAGACACGGACTTGATGGTTACGAGGCTGCTGAACTCGGCAGTAGAACAATTGAGCGTGAATTTGGCGGAAGAACCGTAGAGCACGCCTCCCTCCACAATGTGGGATATGCCTATGCTGCTGCTGAAGTCGTCCTTTGAAAGGGCAAGGCTGAGGGTACCCAGAGGATATATGCCGCCGGATACAGCGATGACGGTCTTGGTAGTTTCGCGGCTGTAGCTGTTCCCGCCCTTGGTGTCAATACGGAATGTGAAACCATTTTCGTATGTGCCGGGAGCCACGCTTACATAATAGGTGCCGCCCGGAACGAAACTGCCCGAAAGTTCTACCGTAGAAGCAGAGGCGGAGGTGATGGCCCCGGATGTGCAGTCTATGGTGACGTTGCCGGCCATAGCGGCTCCACTCTTTGTGGAAATGGTAATCTTTTCGGCAAAGTTAATGTTGGCGGGGAGTTTGAAACTCAGCACGGCACAAAGGTTACCGAAGGACAAACCGTCGGGGACTTCAACAACGCCAGGTCTTTTTTCACCGACAGCTATGGCAAGAGCCACTCCATTGGAGAAGGAACCGTTTGTGGCTGTCTGTGCAGTGGGGATGGAGGTGCTGAGCACGCCGCCTTTGTAGCTGGCGTCTGCATTGTAGGGATAGAGGGCGATGAAAGAGGTAGTACCGCTTTCCACTTCGCCTTCGAATGTGGCTGATTTCCCGTTGTAACTGGTGCCGGATAGCAAGGTGTTGTCGGATGTCATTCCTTCGCCTGTAGAGAAGATGCTGAGTGCATCGCCTTCGGTCCAGAATACCTTGGCTACGTTGCCTTCAATGGAAGAAATGTGTGTCTTGCTCTCGTCGGAGACAGCGCTTACGCGGATGGGCTCGTAGGAGAGAGGCAGAATGTTCGTGTCGGCGCCTTCTTTGGCGCATGCGGCTGCTGCGATGAGCACGAAGCAAGCCAATGTGAATTTTGAGTTGGTCATGGCTTTACTCCATTTCATCGTAAGCATCATCAAATCCGAAGTCGCTGATATAGCCCGGTGTAGAGCCATATGAAGCGCAGAGTACAGATGAATAATTGGTAATTATTATCTGTATCGAGGGAGTCTGATACTTCATCATAATTAAACTTTGGTTGTCAAAAAACTTTTATGAGTTGGTTGTTGGTGTTTCAGAACACTGTGCAGTAATTCACAAAACGGGGCAAAGGTACACAATATTTTCCGAATAACAAAAAAGAGACCTTATGAGGGGTCTCTTTATGGCATCTGGCGAGTTACGACGTCAGCTAGAATACGAAATCCAGCACGTCGGAAATGGTATTGACATAGTGGAAAGCCATCCCTTTGACATACTTTGCGGGGATGTCTTCTATGTCCTTGCGGTTTTCCTCGCATATTACTATGGTGTTGACTCCGGCCCGCTTTGCCGCAAGAATCTTTTCTTTGATGCCTCCCACGGGCAGAACTTTGCCCCTGAGGGTCATTTCGCCTGTCATTGCGATTCCGCTGCGGACCTGTTTGCCGCGCAGGGCCGACACTATTGAGGTGACGAGGGTGATGCCGGCTGACGGACCGTCCTTCGGGGTGGCGCCTTCGGGCACGTGGATGTGCACGTCCTTCTTTGCGAACTCTTCCGCTGTCATTCCTGCTACGGCGGGGTGCGCCTTGATGTACTGGTAGGCTATGGTGGCTGACTCCTTCATCACGTCACCCAGAGAACCTGTCATGCTGAGATTGCCCTTGCCCTCCGAAATGCTCGTTTCCACGAAGAGTATTGCGCCTCCGACCTGAGTCCAAGCCAAGCCGGTCACAACTCCTACGGCTTCATTGCCGGCCTGACGGTCGAAGTTGCTGATGGGCAGGCCAAGGTATTCCTTGAGCTGACCTACCTTGACGGTGGGCTCGAAGGGCTCGTTCATCGCAGTCTTCTTGGCTACAACGCGGCAAAGTTTTGCAATCTGCTTCTCCAGACCTCTGACACCGCTCTCGCTGGTGTAGTCACTGATGATTGTCTCCAGGGCAGTCTTGTCCAACTTGATGGCACCCCTTTTGAGTCCGTGCTCTTCCAACTGCTTGGGCAACAGGAATTTGCGCGCTATCTGGTATTTTTCTTCGGCGAGGTAGCCGGTGACATTTATCATTTCCATACGGTCGCGCAGGGCGGGCTGTATGGTGCTGACGTCATTGGCCGTGGCGATGAACAGGACATTTGACAGGTCGTAATCTATGTCCAGATAGTTGTCGTGGAAGGCTGAATTTTGTTCAGGATCAAGCACTTCCAGCAGAGCGGACGAGGGATCGCCCTTGAAGTCGCTGCCGATTTTGTCGATTTCGTCCAGCACTATGACGGGGTTGACTGTACCGGCCTTGTTGATGGCATTGAGTACACGTCCTGGCAGAGCGCCTATGTAGGTCTTGCGATGGCCGCGAATTTCGCTCTCGTCGTGCATGCCTCCCAAAGAAATTCTCTGGTACTCCCTTCCGAGCGCCTTGGCGATGCTCTTGCCAAGAGAGGTTTTGCCCACACCGGGAGGGCCCCAAAGGCAGAGAATGGGAGATTTCATATTGCCCTTCAGTTTGAGCACTGCGAGATATTCGATAATTCTCTCTTTCACCTTCTCAAGACCGAAGTGGTCGTTGTCCAGTACTTTCTGGGCGTGCGCCAAGTCGAGATTGTCCCGGCTCATATCGTTCTTGCCCCAAGGCAGATTGAGCAGGAAATCGATAAAGTTGTACTGAACGCTGTAGTCCGGCGAATTGGGATTGAATCTCTCGAGTTTGGCCATTTCCTTCTCGAAGGCGTAGGCCACAGTATCCGGCCAATCCTTGTCCGCAGCCCTCATGCGCAGCTCCGTGAACTCGCTTTGGTCATCCATACCGAGTTCTTCCTGTATGGTCTTGAGCTGATTGTTCAGATAGTATTCCCTCTGCTGCTGGTCAATCTCGGCCTTTACCTTATTATTAATATCCTGTTTGATTTTCAGGAGTTCAATCTGGGTGTCGAGCATTTTCAGCAGCTTCATACCCCTGGTCTTGATGTCGCTCCATTGGAGGAGTTCCATTTTGTCGGTGAAGTTCTCCACCTCGATGGAGGTGCCCACAAAGTTTACCAGGAAGTTGAAGTCGTCAATCTTGCGCATGGCTTCGGCTGCCTCTTTCGGGGCGAACTGTCCCATTCTGAGGGCAAGAGTGGCCTTTTCCTTGATGCTGCTGGCCATGATGGCAATGTCCGGGTCGTTAGGGTCGGCATCTCTGTC
The DNA here is from genome assembly GCA_016303175.1 of Bacteroidales bacterium. GTDB lineage: Bacteria > Bacteroidota > Bacteroidia > Bacteroidales > UBA932 > Cryptobacteroides. The sequence goes on along the minus strand of JAEDMF010000017.1, from coordinate 13,521 downwards.
CTGCAGGTAGTGCACCAGACCCATCATATAGGGGTCGTAACGGGTTATGGACAGTACCTCGAAGCGGCGCAGTCCCTGAAGGATGGCGGTGATGGTGCCGTCGGGCATTTCTATGGTGTTGAGTATGCGCGCTACGGTGCCATATTTGTACAGATCCTCAACTCTGGGTTCTTCCACGGCGGCGTCCAGTTGGGGGACGGCTCCTATGAAGTTCTTGTGTTTGTATGCATCTTCAATAAGCAGCCTGCTCATCTCGCGGCCTATGGTAATCGGGAATATAGTGCCGGGCATCAGCACTGCATTGCGGAGCGCCAATACGGGAAGGGCGTCGGGAAGCTTGCTTTCGTCAAACTTCACGTCATCTCCACTTTGTACAACCGGTATAATGCTCATATCCTGTCCCATCTGCGGGAAAAATTGCTGTATTTCTTTCATTCTCTATTCCTTTCTGTCATATTGGTGTGCAAAGGTACGTCAATTCTGCCAATTTGTCACAAAATCGGTAAAATTATATGCGGAACAGAATATGGTCAAGCATCGTGCCGTAATATCTGTCCGAAAAATCTTGTCAGTTAAAAAAACTTATGTAACTTTGCGTCTCATTGCGACAATGGAGTAATGTACTATAAAACAGACAATAAGAAATATGATTAAAGCAGACATCGTCAATGAAGTTGCACAGGCAACAGGCATTGAAAAAATTTCAGTTGCGGCTGTTCTGGATGCCGCTCTTGAGTCCATCAAGAAATCAGTGAACAACAGTGAGCCTGTTTATCTCCGCGGCTTCGGTTCATTCATCATCAAGCATCGTGCAGAGAAGACAGCCAGGAATATCACCAAGGGTACTACAATCACCATCCCCGAGCACGACATTCCTGCATTCAAACCTTCAAAGGCGTTTACAATCAAAAAATAAATATAGCTATGCCTAACGGAAAGAAACACAAACGCCATAAAATGGCCACTCACAAACGTAAGAAACGTTTACGCAAGAACAGACACAAGAAGAAATAGTCTTCTAAATGGATTCTGAGGCAGTAAAGGACCTGATCGTCGATGTCGAAGCGGCAGAGGTGTCGATAGCATTGATGCAGAACCATCGCCTTATAGAGTACAGCAAAGAAACAACAGGGGGCAGAGGTTGTGGTGTCGGAGACGTTTATCTTGGCAAGGTCAAGAAAATCCTCCCGGCCCTTAACGCTGCCTTTGTTGATATTGGAGATACCAAGGAAGCTTTTGTACACTATCTGGATCTGGGACTGCATTTTGCGGCTTTCGATGAGTTTGTGCGCAGGGTAAACCCCAACACCGACGCGAAGGACCTGTTTTCACAGATTGCTCTCGGTCCTGCCCTGGAGAAAGAGGGCAGGATTGAGAATGTACTCACGCCCGGACAGATGTGCATCGTGCAGATAGCCAAGGAGCCAATCAGCACGAAGGGCAGCCGTCTGACGGCGGAGATTTCACTTGCCGGACGCAATGTTGTGCTCCTGCCTTTCGCCGCAAAGGTGAGTGTATCCCAGAAGATACAGTCCAAGGAGGAGCGCCGTCGCCTCGAGTCTTTGGTAAGGGCCATACTTCCGCCCAACTACGGTGCCATTGTGCGCACTGCGGCCGAAGGAAAGTCCGCATCCATACTTGACGGCGAAGTAATCTCGCTGATAAGCAAGTGGGAGGACTCCTGGGCAGCCATCGCCAAGAGCAAGGCCGTCCAGCTGCTTTTCACCGAGTACAACAAGACTACCACCATTCTGCGTGACCTGCTGAACGATTCGTTCTCCAATATCTATGTAAATGACAAGACGGTCTATGAGGAAATAGAGAAGTACGTGGCTCTGATTTCCCCCGGACAGGAAAAGATTGTACATCTTTACAACGAACGCAAGCCCATATTCGATCATTTCGAGGTGACCCGCCAGTTGAAGAATTCTTTCGGAAAGGTGGTGTCCCTGCGTCAGGGCGCATATCTTGTCATAGAACACACCGAGGCCCTGCACGTGATTGACGTGAACTCCGGAACCCGAGCCAAGGGCAAGGAGCAGGAGCAGAACACTTACGACATCAACTGTTATGCCGCCGAGGAGATTGCGCGCCAGATGAGACTGCGCGATATGGGAGGCATAGTGATAGTCGATTTTATAGATATGGAGGATGGGGAGCATCGCAACCATCTTTACAACTATATGGTAGAGCTTATGAAGGACGATCGCGCCAAGCATAACGTGTTGCCGCTCACCAAGTTCGGTCTAATGCAGATTACCCGCCAGAGGGTTCGCCCCGCGACGGAAATCACTACCACGGAGGTCTGTCCCGTATGTCACGGCACAGGCAAGATTACCTCAAGCATCATCATCGATGAGAAGATTGAGAAGGAGATGGCTTTCTATGTGACCGAGAACGGTCTGAGGAAGTTTACCCTCAAGGTAAATCCCATTTTGGGGGCCTATCTGACCAGGGGCACCATGCTCCGCCCTTCCATCGTCCGCTCCTGGGAGAAGAAATACTCCTGCAAGGTAAGTGTGGTGGAAACAACGGATTTCGCGGTGCTTCAGTATGAGGTAGGCGACAGTGCCGGGGTAAAGTTGGAGTAGGCTGCTTGCCGGCTTACATATGCATGGCGCGGGGGACAATCCGGAAAGGATATCCTCCGCGCCTTGTCTATTAGGCTGGCGTTTCCCCGCAGGCGTTGTTCCGCAGGAGCCTCTTAGCGGGCGTTAGCAGGCGCCAGGCGGGCGTTTCCCCGCGGGTGTCCTGTCTCCATCCCGCAGTGGCGGCCTCTACAGGGCCTGCATATCGTTGAGCTTCTTGTAGTAGCCTCCCAGAGCCAGCAGCTCTTCGTGGCGTCCGCGTTCTACTATCAGGCCTTCGTTCATCACCAGGATTTCGTCTGCATTCTTTATCGTGGACAGGCGGTGGGCGATGGCTATTGTTGTGCGTGAGGATGTGAGGCGGTCCAGAGCTTCCTGCACCAGGCGCTCGCTCTCGGTGTCAAGGGCCGAGGTGGCTTCGTCCAGTATGAGGATGTCGGGGTTCTTGAGTATGGCTCTGGCTATGCTGATGCGCTGGCGCTGGCCTCCGGAGAGTTTGCAGCCACGGTCACCTATCATCTCCTGGTAGCCGTTTTTCTTTTCCATTATGAAGTCGTGGGCATTGGCTATCTTGGCTGCCTCGACTACCTGCTCCATTGTGGCGTTCTCTACTCCGAAGGCTATGTTGTTGAAGATGGTGTCGTTGAACAGTATGGCTTCCTGGTTCACGTTGCCGATTAGACTCCGCAGATCCTTGATGCTCAGGTCCCTGATGTCGTGGGAATCTATGGTGATGCTGCCTGCGCAAACGTCATAATAGCGGGGCAGTAGGTCCACAAGGGTGGATTTTCCGGAGCCTGATTGACCCACGATGGCCACGGTCTTGCCTTTGGGCACGCGCAGGTTGATATGCTGGAGCACGTCCTTTGCGCTGTCGTTGTAGCGGAAGCAGACGTCGTGGAATACTATTTCGTCGGCAAATTCCTTGATGCGTTCCGGTTCTGCCTTTTCCACGATGTCATTCTTGGCGTTGAGTATGACATCCACCCTTTCCATTGAAGCCAGGCCGCGCGGGATGTTGTAGGTGGCCTTGGCAAGGTCCTTGAGCGGCTGGAGTACGCTGTAGAGTATGACCATATAGAAGATGAAGGTGGGCGCGTCGATGGTGGAGTTGTCCTGAAGAATCAGTGTGCCTCCGAACCAGAGCACCAGCATAATCATCATTGTGCCGAGGCATTCGCTCACGGGGTGGGCGGAACTCTGACGTACGGCCACTCTGGTGGCGGCGCGGCGGTGGGCGTTGCAGGTGGACTCAAAACGCTGCTTCATTTTGTCTTCGGCAATGAAGGCTTTGATTACCCTCAGACCTCCGAGCGTCTCGTCCAGTTGGGACATTATCTCGCTCCACTTTGCCTGTGCCTGGATGGAACGGCTCTTGAGCTTCTTGCCTATGGCGCTCATTCCCCAGGCAATCAGAGGCACCGAGGCCAATGTGAACAGGGTCAGTTGCCAACTGGTGATGATGAGGGTGCCGAAGTAGAACAGTATGAGAATGGGATTCTTCAGCAGCATATCGAGTGAACTGGTGATGGAGTTTTCAACCTCGTTCACATCGCCGCTCATTCTTGCCACGATGTCGCCCTTGCGCTGGCGGGAGAAGAAACCCATAGGAAGGGAGACCAGTTTTCTGTAAACCTGGGTGCGCAGGTCGCGGGAAATGCCGGTGCGCATGGGGACCATAATTGCGGTCGAGCCGAAATAGCAGGAGCATTTCAGCACTGTCATCACCCCGAGGAAGCCACCCAATAGCAGCAGGGTGTTGGATGGACCTATTTCGGCAATCTGCTTCTGGACGAACCAGTACATATTGTTCGTGGCTATGTCGGTTATTTTGACTCCTTCGCTATCCCAGGCCATAAATTCGTAAACGGCCGTATCCATTTTGAAGAGTATCTGCAGGATGGGGATGAGCAGGGTAAAGGAAAAGATGTTGAAGACGGCCGAGAGTATGTTGAGGAAAACAGAGCCTATGACGTAGCCTTTGTAGGGGGCCGCGAAGCGCTTGAGCATCTGCAGGAATTGTCGCATATTATAATTGGGTCTTACAGGGAAAAGTGGGTATTACAGGATTTTTTCTATGAAGCGGAAAATCAGGGTGGTGCGTTGCTTGAGCATTTCGTAGTCCAGATTTTCCGGGTTGTCGTTCACGGTGTTGGTGAGTGGGGTGATGCCCGAGGTGAAGTACATCGTAGGTATGCCGGCCTCGATGAAGATGCCACGGTCGCCCAAACGGTAGAACATACGAGTGAAGCGGTCGCTACCGTAGTAGTTGTAGTTAAGGTCCAGATTCAGATAGTAGAACCAGTTGCACTTCTGGAGCAGGCCGTGATAGCGTTCGGGGAAGGTGCGTTCTCCTATGGCTATGAGATAGTCCCTGCGCGCAGGGTCCACCGGAGCAAGATTGCTGCCTATCTGGTCTATATCTATCATTGCTCTTATTTTGTTGAGGCTTATGGTGCTGCCTGTGGTGGGGTCCTTGATGCGTCCCTCTCGCAACGCGTTCATCAGCGCCTCCGCCCCGGCCCTTCCTTCGCAGTAGGAATCGAAGGCTACGAAAATTACGTCCGAGAGATAACTGTATCTCATGCGCTGGACGCGAAAGGCGTGTATGATTTCCATCAGTGCGGCCACTCCGGAGGCATTGGCGTCGGCACCGGGGTATAATTTGCCGTCTATTATTCCGAGGTGGTCATAGTGGGCGGCCACAATCACGTATTTTTTCGTGGGATTGAGCAGTTGGAAGGCTTTGGAGGTGCCCCGCATTATGCCGATGACGTTGCGTCCCGTCTTGTCTCCCACGCGGAAACTTTGCACATAGCAGTCCTCAATGGGCAGCAGGCCTTCTTTCTGGAAGTGTCGGACGAGGGACATCGTGACTCCGCTGTGGCCGGCTGTGCCCAGAGCCCTTCCCTGATTGAGACTGTCACAGAGGAAATCCACCGAGGCCTCCAACTCGGATTTGCGTATTTCTGGATACTTTTTCTGCTGTATGTCGTCCATCCATCCTGACTGAGCGTGGAGGTGCGTCTCAAAGAGTAAGAGGAGCCCCGTCAGGAGGGCGTATGCGGTTGCTTTTGTTTTCATTTTTACTAACTTTGCAAAGATATGCAAATTAATGCGAAATACCTTGTCAATGGGCTGGTTGCGGCCGTTTTTTTCTTGGCCATTTCTGTTGTGGAGGCCCGTGCCCAGTGGGATCAGGACGTGTTTTCCTTCAGGGGAAGAAAGGCTCTGCAGGAGGGTAAATACTCCTTGGCGATAGAGAATTTCAACATATTGGCAAGGCTCGACACCACCGATTGCTGGACCTTCTTTTTTCGTGGAATAGCCAAGTACAATTTGGGGGACCTTAGGGGTGCCCAGGCGGATTTCAACACTTCCGTTCGCCTCAATCCGGTCTTTACCAACGGTTATCATTACCGGGCTATAACTTACAGCCGCTTCGGCAGGTATGACGATGCCTTCAGGGACTACGAGGCTGCCCTGCGCCTGCGTCCCGGAGCGGAGGGAATATACTATTCCAGAGGCGTGACCTATTTTATGAGTCAGCAGTTTGACAAGGCTGTCTCGGACTTCAACCGCTATATACGCAAGTGCCCCAAGGACCCGTCGGCCTATCTCAACAGGGGTGCCGCCAAACTTTTCCTGAATGATACTACGGCCGCCCTTGCGGACTACAATTATGCCATCAAGCTGGACCGCTTCGACCCTGAGGGCTATGTGCGCCGGGGCCGTCTGTATGCTTCAATGGGGAATATGAACCTGGGCATCGCTGATTTGGACAAGGCGCTGGAGTTGGAAAGCGACAATTCATTCGCGCTGTTCAACAGGGCCCTGATGCTCAATGAGCAGCGGCGCTACAAGGAGGCTATGGCCGATTTGGACGCTGTGTTGAAGTTGGAGCCCGGTAATGCCCTGACTCTGTACAACAGGGGGCTTATACGCTGCCAGCTGGGCGATTTGGAGGGAGCGCTGGAGGACCTTGACAGGGTGAGCGACATCAATCCAGACAATGTGCTGGTGTACTTCAACAGGGCGGCGGTCTTCATTGAGATGGGTCGTTATCAGGATGCTTTGGAAGACTATGACAGGGCCATTGCCCTCTATCCCGACTTTGCAAAGGCCTATATGAACCGCAGTTACGTGAAGAATCTGCTCGGCCGCAACAAGAGTGCCAAGGATGACTACAACACTGCCCAGAAGAAGGTGCGCGAGTATAAGGCGAAGAATATGGAGAGCGCCGGCTCTTTTGCGGATACCACCCGCAAATACAATGCTCTGATTGCGCTTGATGCGGATTTTGCCAAGAAGGATTTCAATGATGAAATCAATCGCTACAGGGATGTGGAGGTGAAACTTCTGCCGATGTACAAGTTTGTGCTCGGTTCGCGTGACACGGGTGCCAAGGCTCTTCAGCGTCGATATGAGAATGCTCTGACAGACCGCTTCATCGCAACTTCCGATGTGGAAATATCTCTGGTTCATTCTTCCGGGGATTATGGGGATGCTCCCGGTGACGGCCAGGCGCGCCATACATCGCTCGAAGGCGCGCGTTCGGCCTTCTTCCGGGCTCTTGACGACTACTCGGCAAAGCGTTTCAATTCCGCCCTTGTTTCCTATGATATGGCTGTGGAACAGGCAGATGATCATGGTGACGCTCAGGGCAGTGCGGCTGCTTCCGCAGAGTCGTCCTACAAGGCTTTCTATCTTATGAACAGGGCCGTGCTCCGGACGGAAATGATAGAGTTCATCGCTTCCATAGACAACAATGTGCAGGTGCTCTCGATGGATGACAAGGGAAATACCCGGGCAAGGGTCAAGGACAGGGCCAATCATACTTACGATTATTCCAAAGCCCTCGCCGATATGGAAAATGCCGCATCCATTGCTCCCGACAATGCCTACATACAGTTCAACCTCGGAAATCTGTATTGTCTCAGCTCGGAGTTCATATCCGCCATTGCCGCCTATACCAGGGCCATCAGTTCCTATCCTTATATGGGTGATGCATATTACAACAGGGCGCTTGTGCAGATTTATCTCAAGGATAGGGAAAAGGGTTGCAGCGACCTTTCCGTGGCCGGTGAACTGGGTATCAAGGACGCCTATGGAGTAATCAACAAATATTGTGTCAAGGACCCGGAATGAGATTTTTGAGTTTCACAAGCGGTTCGTGCGGAAATTGCGCATTGCTGCTTCCCGAAAAAGGGAAGGGCTTGCTCATCGATGCCGGCATTTCTCCCCGTTCGGTCAAACGCATATTGCGTGAGAAGGGCCTCGACGAAGATTGCTACGATACTATCATTGTGACCCACAACCACATGGACCACGTGCGTTTTCTTGGTAGCTTCTGCAAGCAAAGAATGCCTCTGGTCTGTGCTCCTTCCAAACTTCACGGGGTCTTGGCTGGGGAGCCTTTGATGAGAGATTACATTGCTCGCAACAGGTTGATACTCAGGGATGGAGAATGGAATAGGGTAGGGCAGTTCGATATCTTTTTCTTCGAGGTGAAGCACGATGCGGCCCAGACCGTGGGCTATGCTCTCGAGTGCGAGGGACACAAGGTGGTCTTTATGACGGACCTCGAAGCTGTGCCTCCCATAGCTCTGGAGTTTGCTTCGCAGGCGGATACCGTGGTGATAGAGAGCAATTATGACTACGATATGCTCATTCACGGGGATTATCCGCCGCAACTCAAGCGCCGCATCCTGGACGAGGGCCATCTGAGCAACGACGATGCCGCCGCGGCCATAAAGAGCTTTTGCAGCGGCAACTTGCGCAACCTTTTTCTCTGCCACCTTTCCGGCAACAACAATACTCCGCGTCTGGCCTATGACTGCGCAAGGTCTGCCTTGGTTGAGGCCGGCGCCGAGGAGGGCAGGGTAAGCCTCCGCGTGCTTCCCCGGGGAGTTCCCAGTCCTGTTGTCACTCTCTGACCTTGGAACTTTCGGGATTTCACCGTGTCTGTTCCCCTTTTTCGACCTTCTTTTTGTAAAAAGAAGAAATGTTTCCGGCAAAAGACTTGAAAGATGCGGAAATAATGATAACTTTGTTATCAATGCTCGAAAATCGAGAATGTAGGCTTAAGGAATGATATGAAGACGGCGCATTTTACTTTGGGATTTTTAGCTGTTCTGCCTGCTGCGGCAGCCCCTCGCCCCAATGTACTTTGGATAATGACAGACCAGCACAGCTATGACGCAATGAGTTGCGCGGGGAACCCCCATTTGCATACTCCTAACATCGATCGTCTTGCCTCTGCCGGAGTGCTTTTCCCCAACACTTACTGTTCATTCCCCTTGAGCGGACCCTCCCGTGCCGCAATGTTCACGGGTTATATGCCCTCAGAGACCGGAATGGTGGAGAACGAAATGCCCCTCAGGGACAGTCTCAGAAATGATGTGCTCGGAGAAGTCGTCGCCCGCAGTGGTTATGACTGCGTCTATGCGGGCAAGTGGCACGTCAATACGGTTTCCCTGCCTTCGGAGCATTCTTTCGGCTTCCGCAGGCTGCACCCTATGGGCGACGAGGGCCTGGCTGAATCCTGTGTAAGCTATCTTGAGGGCAGAAAAGAGGGAGATGCCCCCTTCTTCCTCGTGGCTTCCTTTGTCAACCCCCACAATATCTGCGAGGCTGCCCGTCACCAGATACTGCCCGATGCCGACATAGAGCCCTCTCCCAAGGCCAAGCGCCCGCCGCTTCCCCGCAATTTCCGGGTGAACAGAGACGATGCTTCCGTGCTGCGTTTCGAGAAGGGCCGCAATTATGCTCTTTACCCCAGTTCCGATTTCAGCAGGGATGACTGGAGGGAATACAGGGACTCGTATTACCGTCTGGTTGAGGCTGTGGATGCCCATATAGGCAAGATAGTGGATGCCGTGGACAGAATGGGCCTGTGGGAAAATACTGTCATAATCTTCACTGCCGACCACGGGGATGGCGAAGGTGCCCACCAGTGGAACCAGAAGACCGCCCTGTACGAGGAGGTCGTGAGCGTGCCCCTTATAGTCTGTTTGCCCGGCGGCAGGAATGCCGGAATGCAGTCCATGGCCCTTGTGAACAACGGCATAGATATGATGCCTTCAATTTGCGAGTGGACAGGGGCCGAAATGCCCTCCGGACGCTCCGGAAGGAGCTTTGCGGGTGCCGCAGTTGCCCCTGAAGCGCCGCAGGACCGTGAATATGTCATTACGGAGACCAACTTCAACCAGACGGCAGGCACCCTGGGCTGGATGGTGCGGAGCCGCGACTACAAATATGTGCTCTATGACAAGGGCCTTAACAGGGAACAGCTCTTCGATATGCGTAAAGACCGTGCCGAGCTGCACAACCTGGCCGGCAAGCCTGCTTACAGGGAAGTGCTTGAACAACACCGTGCCTGGCTGAGGAAGGAAGCCTCTGCTTCCCTTGGCAGAAGGGCAGCCAAAATTTTGTATTAGAAAGAAACAATCAAATATAATTATGAAAAGAATCTCTACCGTTATTTGTGCTCTGGCCTTGATTCTGGCTGCGAGCTCTTGCAAAGAAAGCATGAATTCTCTCACCAAGAGAGTGATGAAGGTGGCTACCGCCCAGTTCGAGATGATGGATGCCCGCCTTCCCCTGGACTCTCTTCCCAAAACCTTCATTGACGGCAGGAACGTGGATTCCGGTCTGAAATGGTGGTGCAGCGGCTTTTTTCCCGGCAGCCTCTGGTATGTATATGAGGGCACGGGAGATGAGCATATCAAGGAGCTTGCCATCAAAAATACACTCAAACTCTCTTCAATCCTGGACTATCCCACCCATCACGACATAGGCTTCCAGGTGAATTGCAGTTATGGCAATGCCTACCGTCTTACGGGTGATGAGGCATATCTGCCCCTTATGGAGGCCTCCGCAAAAAGGCTTGCCGACCGTTTTTCTCCTATAGTGGGCTGCATCAAGAGCTGGGACAACGAGTTTCCCGGCGTGTTGTATCCTGTTATCATAGACAATATGATGAATCTGGAGCATCTGCTCAACTGCGATGAACTCTTTGATTATCCCATTTTCACTGCTGTGGCCAAGCAGCACGCCAAAACCACTATCACCAACCATTTCCGCGCCGACAATTCCTGCTGGCATCTGGTGGACTACAATCCTACAACGGGCGAGGTGGACCACAAGCAGACCGTTCAGGGCTTCTGCGACGATTCAGCATGGTCACGCGGCCAGGCCTGGGCTCTGTACGGCTATTCAATGATGTACGAGCGCACAAAGGATGAGCTTTTCCTTGAGCAGGCCGAGAAGGTGGCCCGCTACATACTTCCCCTGTTGTGTGAGGACGGCATTCCCTACTGGGATTTCAATGCTCCCGGCACCCCCAACGCAATGCCTCTGGACAGCCGCGGCGCCGCTGAGATCGTGACATGGACAGAGGGAGAACCCGTTAAACGCGATGCCTCCGCAGGAGCCGTGATGGCTTCAGGCTTCATTACACTCAGCCGCTGCACCTCCGACGCCGCCCTTGCTGCCGAATGCATCGCGATGGCAGAGAAGCAGATCCGCACCCTCGCATCCGACGAATATCTTGCCAAACCCGGAGAGAACGGCGGTTTCCTTCTGAAGCACAGCGTGGGCAACCTGCACCACGGCACCGAGGTGGATGTTCCCCTCACTTATGCTGATTATTATTTCCTCGAAGCAATAATAAAGTATAACAAACTTTCGAAATGAGAAGAAATATTGTTCTTTTATGCACGGCATTTCTTGCCGTGTTCGTTGCGTGTACAAAAGAAGAAGTGAAGGACCGTGGTCCTGTAACCCCTCCTCCCGTTGTGGATGACGAGTCCATAGACCCCGCTGTGTTCTCACTTTTGGACAGGGAGGATAAATCCCTGGAAAACATCTTCGCCCTGTATGATGCAGGAAGCCTGTATTATGCCGCTTCAGCCCTGTTGGAACATTACCGCAGCAGGACTGGCGTGTATGACGATGCTGTCAACCTCATCGACCCTTATGTCCCTGCCGACCAGATGTACAAGGGCATATATGCTCTGACAAGCGAAGGTTGCAGGTTCTACACCGAAGGTTTTACCGACAAGGAGGGCAAACCCTATTCCTACCTCGTAAGCGGCAAGATTGACTGGACCAAATGTGAGTCGAAAGATGCCATGCAGACCAGGCAGCTGGCCCGTCTTGGCTGGATAGAGACCCAGGGCCTGCTCTATCGGACGAACACATCCGAGGGCAAGGAAACATTTGCCAGGGACTGGGTCTTCGCAATGGACAGTTTCATAAATTTTGTCTTGCAGCAGGACAAGGCAGAGGAACCCGTTCTGATGTGGGACAGGGAAGACGCATCAGTGCGCCTGGGTTCCCTGCTCTCTGCCTGGCAGTATTTCCTCAACTCCCTGTATATGACTCCCGCCTTCAGTGCAAGACTGCTCGGCTATATGGCCATTGAGGCCAACCGCATCATGAAGGTTGCAGAGGAATCCGACACTGAACTGCTCCGCCGCTGCTCCAAAATCCTTTGTGAGTTCAAAGATGCTCCCCAGTGGCTTTCCACCAGCAAGAACATCAACAACAAGGATTATAAGCAGGAGTGGATTGAAGCAATGAATCTGGATCATCCTGCAATGGCTGCTGCCAAGGCTTACTATGAGGCAAATGATTATAAGTCTGTGGCATCGGCAGTGTTGGAGGCCTACCGCAATCGCGACTGGGTAGTCAACCCTCTGTTCGTAAAACCGACATCCGCTTCTGAAACCCAGCGTCTGTATGCTAACGATGCCCTGCGCGAGAACGGTTACCGTTTCTATGTAAAGAACTACAACGAGGCTGACGGACATCCCAAGTCCTATATGAATGCTGAAGGAACAGGCATAGATTGGCAGAAATGGCCCACCGGAGAGCAGGAGGAGCGTTACCAGCTTGGACGCCACCAGTGGATGGAGCCCCAGGCCATAACTTATGCCGTTACCGGCAATGAGGCTCTGGTGCAGAACTGGATGGAGGTCTATAAGGACTGGTTCGACAAGAACCCCAGGCCTTTGAAGGATATAAATTTCGGTGACTGGCCGGGACATCTCCCTTCTGAAGACCAGAACTACGGTTGGACCTGGAGGCCACTGGATGTGTCCGCGAGAGTTACAAACCAGATTACCCTGGCCGAGATCTACAGGAATTCTCCCAGCATCACTCCCGAATACTGGATGTGGTATCTCTCCACCATACCCGAGCAGGTGGAGCACATCATCAGGAATTATTCAGACGACAGCAACCACAGGATTTCCCAGGCTTCGGCAGTAGCCAGTGCCGGCTTGCTTTTCCCCGAGTTCGAACATTCAGACAAATGGACGGAGAGCGGAGTGCAGACTTTGGCCGGTTGCGTGAATGACGAGTATTACAGTGACGGCTGGCTCAAGGACGGTGATTTCCAGTATCATATAGGCAGTATAGAGAGCTTCCGCGCCTCTATGGAATATGCCAGGGCTAACGATAAATACAATATATTCCCCGCCAACTATACTGGCCAGATCAAGAAGATGGCGGACGTAGTGCTCAATTTGACTTATCCCGACTACAGTGCGGTCAATATGTGCGACACCCGCGTTTCGAGCTACAGCAAGAGTGTGTTGACGAAGAATTTCAGCCGTTATGCCGCTCTGTTCCCCGACGAGAAGGTTTATGAGTGGATGGCGAGCGGACGGACCTCCGGCGAGGCTCCCTCCAACCTCTATGCCATCTATCCAGATGCCGGCTACTATGTGCTGCGCAGCGGCTGGAACCAGGACGACATCATGATGGTGCTTGAGAATACTACCAGTTCTCCAAGTGAGAAATGGCACCGCCAGTGGGACAACAACACCTTCGAGCTCTATGTGAAAGGCCGCCGTTTCTTTACCGATTCGGGCTGCTATAGCTACGGCGGTACGGCTACTTCCAATAAAGCTCGGGAGAGATATGC
>JAEDMF010000156.1 GCA_016303175.1 Bacteroidales bacterium | reverse complement strand
TCGTCGAAAACTCCATACGTTACGGAGGACAGGGCATCACCATACAGATCGAAAGTTGCATAGAGGAAGATTACGCCCGAATCAGCTACTTCGACAATGGCAAGGGAGTTTCCGAAAAGCATATTGACCGCATCTTCGAGCGCTTCTACAGAATACCGGAAGAGGACGCCTACCGAGCCGAAGGCTCAGGTCTGGGCCTGTCCATAGTACGCAATGCCGTAATCTTTCACGGCGGAAGCATAAGCGCCACTGCCCTCGTCCCCCACGGCCTGCGCTTCGACTTCACCCTGCCGCTCGACTGAATTACCCTGAATCTCACCTGCCACTCGGCTGAATTATCTTGAGCCTCCCTTGACGCTCAATTGCCGAATATTGTAAAAAAATACTATATTTTGAAAATAGGAATTCGGCTATATTGCCTATGCCTGGAACTCCATAGAAAAGAAAGCTATTACGCGCGAGGAGCTCCAAGGTTCGGAGAATAAATATTAGCCGGGCAGAAGTGAAAACGCCGAGCAGGAGGGAAAGCACCGGGCATAAGGGGAAAACGCCGGACCAAAGGGATAAAACACTGCCAGGGCCGAGTTGCACAAAGCGCCGGTCTGGAGGGAGAAAGCGCTAGGTCCGAAGGGAGAAGAACCAAATTAAACCGGGATCAGCCCAGACGATGGGCGGCAATGGGCACGCTGTGGCTCGACTTTACCTCACCCATAACAAAACAGCTGTTTAGACCGCCTATGCAGTCCAATTCCCCAAGAATACGCAGAACAAACTGCTGATATTCCTTCATGCTGGCTACATAGACCTTCATCAGAAAATCGTATTCCCCCGAGATGTTGTAGCACTCTCCTACCTCATCCATCTGCTGCACCGCCGCCATAATTTTGGTGGCGTTGTCAAAACTGTGCTGCTTCATCTTCAAGTAACAGAAGGCCACGAAGGCGCAATTCAACTTCTCCACGTCGAGAATGGCGCAAATTCCTTTGATATAGCCCTCTTCCTTCAACCTTTTCACACGCTCATAAACAGGTGTGGGAGACAAATGCACCTTGGCGGCAAGCTGGCGGTTGGTAAGCGACGCATCCTCTTGGAGAGCCTTGAGAATAAGAATATCTGTATTGTCGAGGCCTGAAGTCATTTTGTAGAATTTTATTCGGTTATTTTTCACAAAATTAGAACTTTATTTCAAATTTTCAAAAGTCTTTGGAACAATAATCCATAGACTATAACTTTGCCTCAACAAAATTCCAAAGCTGAATCAAACATATCGAGCAAATAAAAGCAAATAAAATTAAACGAAAAATACTACAGACTATGGCAACAAAATTTCATCCCCAGACACTTGCAATCCACGCAGGACAGAGTGCAGACCCCACCACCGATGCTTGCGCCACCCCTATATACCAGACAGCATCCTATGTTTTCCACAACTCCCAGCACGCCGCCGACCGCTTCGGACTGCGTGACCCGGGCAATATCTACGGACGACTCACAAACAGCACCCAAGGCGTGCTTGAGGACAGGATTGCAGCCATCGAAGGCGGTGTTGCCGCCCTGGCAGTATCTTCCGGCGCGGCCGCCATCACCTACTCTCTGCAAAACATCACCCGCGCCGGCGACCACATTGTCATTGCGGACAACCTTTACGGCGGCAGCTACAACCTTGTTACGCATACCCTGTCCACTTGGGGAGTCGAATACAGCATTGTGAATATCAATGACTTGGAAAGCCTTGAGGCAGCAATAAGGCCCGAGACCAAAGCCGTCTTCGCCGAAACCCTCGGCAACCCCAACTCCGACGTGGCCGACATTGAGAACATAGCCAAAGTGGCCCACCGCCACGGCGTGGCCTTCATCATTGACAACACCTTCGCGCCCATACTGGTCCGCCCTATAGACTACGGCGCCGACATCGTGGTGCACTCTGCAACCAAATTCATCGGTGGCCACGGCACAACCCTCGGCGGTGTAATCGTTGATAGCGGCAACTTCGACTGGGCAGCCCACGCAGACCGCTACCCCAGCCTGGCCAAACCCGACCCGAGCTACCACGGCGCCATATTCGCTGCAGTAGCAGGCAAAGCAGCCTTCGTAACCCGCATCAGAGCCGTGTTGCTCAGGGACACCGGTGCGTGTATCAGCCCGTTCAACGCCTGGATACTGCTCCAGGGCACCGAATCCCTTCCCCTGCGCATCGAAAGGCACGTTGAAAACGCCCTCAAGGTTGTTGACTTCCTGAAACAACACCCCCTCGTGCAGAGCGTGTCCCATCCTTCCTTGGAAGACCAGCCCACATACACTCTCTACCAGAAATACTTCCCCAATGGAGGTGCCTCAATCTTTACTTTTGACATAAAAGGTGGTCAAAAAGAGGCTTGGGCCTTCATAGATTCATTAAAATTGTTTACCTTGCTGGCCAATGTCGCCGATGTCAAGAGTCTGGTGATTCATCCTGCCTCGACAACCCACTCCCAGCTTAGTCCGGAGGAGCTCAAGGCACAACACATCAACGAGTCCACAATAAGGCTCTCCGTAGGTGTGGAGCACATAGACGACATCATTGCAGACCTGCAGCAAGCATTTGATAACCTATAACATTATATTACTTCAACTTCAAAACTGAACACAATGATTTACTCCAATCTTACTGAACTTATAGGCGGCACGCCCTTACTGGAAATAAAAGGCCTTGAAGGCCAGAAAGCTAGAATTGCTGTAAAAATAGAATTTTTCAACCCCGGAGGAAGCGTCAAAGACAGGATTGCTCTCGCAATGATTGAAGACGCGGAGCAGAGGGGCATACTAAAGAGCGGAGCCACCATAATCGAGCCTACGAGCGGTAACACAGGTGTAGGCCTGGCTTGGGTCGGCGCGGCAAAGGGATACAAGGTAATACTCACGATGCCGGACACGATGAGCCAGGAAAGGCGCAACATACTCAAGGCATACGGCGCAACACTGGAGCTCACCCCCGGAGCAGAAGGAATGAAGGGAGCAATACGCAGAGCCGACGAACTGAAGGAAAGCATCCCCGGCGCAGTTATTCTGGGGCAGTTCGTCAACCCGGCCAACCCCGCAGTGCACGAGCGTACTACCGGAGAGGAAGTATGGCGTGACAGCGAAGGCAAAGTGGATATCTTCGTGGCAGGCGTAGGTACAGGAGGAACAGTGAGCGGAGCAGGCAAAGCCCTGAAGAAGCACAACAACGCAATCAAAGTAGTGGCCGTGGAGCCTGAATCCTCCGCCGTTCTTTCCACAGGAGTGGCCGGCAAGCACAAAATCCAGGGCATAGGAGCAGGCTTCGTGCCGGACACATACAATCCCGATGTGGTTGACCAGATTGAGACGGTATCCAACGAGGCAGCCTTTGAAGGAGCCCGTCTCCTTGCTCGCAAGCAGGGTCTGCTGGTAGGCATTTCATCCGGCGCAGCCTTTACCGCCGCATTAAGGCTGGCAAAACTCGAAGAGAATGCAGGCAAACTCATCGTTGCAATTCTTCCCGACACGGGCGAGCGCTACCTCAGCGTAGAAGGCCTGTTCTAAGCGTTGCAATCTGAGCACCAAGACAAAATTGCCTTGCACAAAAAATCCCCCATAGGACATCTGCCTTGTGGGGGACTTTTTTAGTAATCCTCAAAGAATAACCTGCTACTTGTTTCCTCAAAATTATTTC
>JAEDMF010000155.1 GCA_016303175.1 Bacteroidales bacterium | reverse complement strand
TGGAGTTGGAACATCTGGGCTGTGGAGGGGCTGGACCTTGAGGCGGAGGCCCTGCGTCTGGAATACCGTGATGCTGGCGGAAACTTGACTCCGTTCACCATCATGAAGCGTAACCTCGGAGCTGTTCTGGATGGAAGTTCCATTTCTAACACGGATAAGAAGGGGTATGCTGCCGCCGCAGCTCTGGGCAATATGTACCAGTGGGGCAGGAAAGACCCTCTTCCCGGCATTGCGGATTATGAGAATTATTGGCCCATAGGCAATGCCAACAAATTGATTTGTACACCGACATATACGCCTGTCGTGGCCCTGCAGAAAACTCCTTCCACGTCGGAAACCCTTACCCGTCAGCTGTTTATACAGAAGCCGGGGACCATACCGACTGAAGGCAATGGCGCTTCGGATGAGTCTATCCATATTTTCGATAAGGCCAGCGTGAACTTCACTCAGGCAATCAATGCCGCGGCAGCATATCCCTACAAATACTTCGGATGCGCGGCCAGCCATACCTACGACAAGCACTGGTTCCCCAACGATCCCGCTGTGGACCCTTGGAAGTCTCTTTGGGGAGACCTTGACAAGGATGACGGGACAGCGCTTGAAAAAACTCTCTTTGATCCCTGTCCTCCGGGCTGGAAACTATGGCAGGAAGAGACTATCAATGCCTTTGTGCAGAACGGCGCTTCTACCGCTTCTATAGCTCCCTGCGGGCACGGCCTTATGGTGGCAGGTTCCTATTTCGGCTACAATGCCGGAGGCAGGAACGCTAATATGGGCCAGTCCTATGGTGAACCTGTGGTAATCTGCGGATACGCCTGCCCCATAGGTCTGATAGCCGGCACGGCATCTGACAGGTACAATCACCGGATACTGCGTTACACTCTCTGGAAGTCGCCTACAAGTGCGGCCGGCTCGACTATTTCGGTGGCGGAATCCAACCCTTCGGGCTCAGATGCTAAACAAGCGGGCGCATACTCCGTCCGTTGCATCAAGGAGTAGAAAAAGAATAACAAATGCTTAAAACTTCAATATTATGAACAAGAAAATCAAACCGGAGGTTTACGAATCTCCACAAGTGATTGCACTTGCATTGTCAGTCAGTGAGTGCTTTGCGGCAAGCAACCAAAGCAATATCATTGACAATCTCCAAAATTGGGCCGAATGGGAGCCGGTAGAAGGAAACTGAAAAAGATTGACTATGAAAAGAACATTTGCATTCATCGCGTTCATCCTCTCTCTTGCAGGATGCGCCAAAGAGACTTTTGTAGATAGTTCCGCTGATGCCGAGGGCGGTCTCAGAGATGGTGGTCTCAGAATTATTGCCGACGTAAGCAAGACAGCCTATGCCGACGCCGGAAATGACGGCCTCAAGACAACCTGGCTCGCCAACGACGCCATAGGCGTGTATGCATACAGAACTAAGGCGGACCAGTATTGGCTGAATTACAAGGGTGTGGCCGAGGCTGATGCCGAGGTGGCTTCTTTCAAGATTTCGGAAGGCTATATACTTGCCAAGGCTTGGGAAGATTATAAAATCTATGGCTATTATCCCTATAATGGCAGTGTTGCCAAGATTCAGCATATGAGTGAATCGGATCCCGTCGCTGATTCTTCTCCCTCTGCCTTCCCCATTACCCTTGCCGCCTCACAGGTTCAGGCTTCTGCCGGCGACTTCAGTCATCTGGCAGCTTCTGATTTCCTGTATGGCTATGCAGTGAACCAGTGGGATTATAATGATGAAACAGGAGAATCCAAAAAGGTGCACTTGAACTTCCACCACGCCCTCTCTGTGCTTGAGATAGCTCTCACTTCAGAGCAGAACGATTTGAACGTAAGTTCCGTTAAGGCAACCATCGAAGACGAGAATGAGATTTTCTCACTTTCAGAGGGCAGCATCGATTTGGAAACAGGTGTCATTACTCCTGTTGCCGGCACTCCTTCCATCAACCTTAATCTTGTGGAGAGCGTCAAGCTGTCATCCACTCCCAGCAAATTCTATATGCAGATTACTCCCGGCCACGCCGGTAAGGTGCTGAGCGTATATGCAACAGTAAACGGTCAGACGCAAAAAGTCGGTTCGGTAAAGGTGCCCGCCGGCGGTATCCCCGCAGGCGTGAATGCCAAGCTGTCATTCAACGTGGAATTTGCCGCTGTTGTGGATTATAAGGATTTGTCTGCAGCCGGGACGGCAAACTGCTACCTCGTGAACACTCCCGGGGCCTACAAATTCAAGGCTACGGTAAAAGGTAACGGCAACATTCCTGAAGGCTTGTCCTCCGCCAATGCCGTGACGGAAAGCGCAATTGCACCCAAATCCGCCCTTATGCTCTGGTACAACACCGTTCAGACCAGTTCCGCTTGGGTAAATTCTTCTCCTGTGGTCATTTCTTCTGTAAGTCTGACAGATGACGGTTACATCACCTTCTACACTCCGAGCGAACTTGTTCCCGGAAACGTGGTCATTGCTGCGTTCGCAGAAGAGGGACTCACCTATGACAATATCACTGCAAGCGGAAACCTGCTGATGGACAATGCGACCATACTGTGGAGTTGGAATATCTGGGTGGCAGACGGATACGACCCTGAGACAGCCAATTATAAAGTAGGAGACTATACTTTCATGAACCGCAACCTCGGTGCTTTGATTGACGGAAATCTGTCCACCAATCCGTACGAACTTGCCGCCTCCGTTGGCAACCACTATCAGTGGGGCAGGAAGGACCCGTTCCCGACTTTCGCAGATTACTCCAGCAACAACTCTTTCCCCAGCCAGTATGGCACAAAGTTGATTGCAACGCCCACATTCACCCCCATCAAGGCTTTGCAAATCAATTCTCAGGGAGCAAATGCCGACCTTGACGGCCAGATGTTCGGAAACGAACTTGGTTCTGACGGCAAGCCCATTGTCTTGTCTTGTGTGAATTATGCGGGCAAGTCCACCTTTGCCTCATCTACAGACAAACTTGACGTATATCTCGCTTATGCTACCAAATACCCTTATAAGTTCATCGGCGGAATGAGCGCTGTGGGCGGAACTCTGGAATATTCAAATTACAACTGGTACTATAAGTCAAATAGCGACCAGACTTTCAAACACCTTTGGGGTGACGGTCAGACATATTCCGAAACAAGGACGGTGGAAAAATCTCTCTATGACCCTTGCCCTGCTGGCTGGAGAGTTATGACCTACGAGGCGGCTATTGCCTTGGTGGGAGACCTGAACAACAAATCTGTTGTGGCTTCGAACGCTCACGGCATTGTTAAAGACGGCATATATTATCCCCTGACCGGTCGTGGACGCGAGTATGGTTCTTTCCGAATTGAGTACATTGGAGTGACGGGTTATACAACCGACGCCTACTTCTGGCATTCTACGGCGGATAAGGGTTATAGCGGATATTATTATCCGGGCAGATTGTCTCTTTCCGCTCCTGCGAATTATACTGCAGGAACCTCCTGTATAGCCGAGCATAAAACTGACAGGTGCGGCGCCCAGGGCTTGAATGTCCGCTGCATCAAAGAGTAGCCGGCCAAGCCTTGCAATATCGGGCCGCATTTTTGTGAGCCTATACCTTTTACAGCCCCCGGAGGTCCGCATCTGACTTCCGGGGGTTCTGTCGTTACAAGGTCGTCAGACAGGCCATAGAGCTGCTCTTATGGGAGATTCCATCACCAGAACCT
>JAEDMF010000016.1 GCA_016303175.1 Bacteroidales bacterium | reverse complement strand
GGGGGGATAAAATATGAATTTGAAAAATATTAAAAACTGCATTTTAATATGTTGTATAGCCCATTTTAGCCTTTATCATAGTGGTTGAAATATGAATTTTATTTTGCATATTTGCGCTATGAAACGGTATTTTCTGCTTTGTTTTTCCTTATTGTTCCTATTGCCGGCCTGCCGGAGTGAGTTGGACAGGGAACTGGCTGTGCTTGATCGGGAGATTGAAAAGATTCCGCTGTACAAGGAGGCTTTTGATCGAAGATGCGATTCGCTGCGCCTGTGCCTGGCCTCGGCATCTTCCGATTCGGCCCGTTTTGTTTACGCCCTGGCGTTGAATGATGCCTATTCTCCCAATAATGTGGACTCAACCAGCCGTTATGCAGGCCTTCTGGAGATGTATGCCGGTGCGGACAAGTCCAACCGGGCAATAGCGGCAGCGTGCAGGTCCATCTGCCACATCAAGTATGGAGATTTGTCTGCGGCTGCCCATAGCCTGGAACATATCAGCGGGGAGGGTTTGAGCAGACAGGCGATGGTTTATTATTACAGGGCAAAGAACTGGGTGTATTCGCTTACGAAAAAAGGAGAACCCGACAGGTGGGATCCGGTGCTGGAGTATTGGCAGAAAGACAGCACAAGCACCCAGGTTCTCATATTCATGGGCAATTACTGTACTTCGCACGGAGATTTTGACAGGGCTGTCCAAATGTATGACAGGGCTCTTGCGCAGGCTGAGAGTTATTATTTTAAAGCTACGGCCAACATGTTCAAGGCTGCCGTGTACCAGAAATTGGGGGATGTGAAAACCCGCAAACATTATCTGATACAGTCTGCTCTCTACGATTTGAAGAACTGCGCGAAGGAATATGAGTCGCTGTTCATTCTTGCGCGTGTGCTGAACCGGGAGAAGGATTATCATCACGCAATAAAGTTCAGCCAGATGACTTTGGAGGATGCGGCTGCGGCCAATTATGTCAGCCGACTGGCAGCTTCCATCCAGGCCAGCAAAATCTACAGCGAGACCTACAATGAAACCCAGAAGCAGAAGCATCGGATTCTGTTTGCGTTCATCATAGTGATGAGTGTGCTGATAGTGGTTCTGAGCATATTGATGATGTGGTTGCGTTCTGCCAACCGGGCCCTTTATTCGAGCCGTCAGGCGCTGAGGGAGAGGACGATGATACAGAACAAGTTCCTTGGAGAGTATATGGAACTGTCTTCCAAATATATAGATGAGGTGGACAAGAGCCGGAGCAAGTTCCGGAAGATATTGAAAGAAGATGGAGTTCAGGCATTGTCAAAACTTCTGAGGGCCCCGTCTTATGCCGAGAGGGAAATCAAGCGGTATTACGAGAATTTCGATACGACTTTCCTTGCGGTGTTTCCTGATTTCAAGGAGAAGGTTGCGGAGTTGCTGCATATCCCGGCGGTGCTTCCTGCTTCCAAGCATCTTTCCCCGCCGGATGTCCTGTCTGATTCCGGACAGCCCTCTCTTTCAGAGGTTCGTCCTACATCCGGCAAGGCTTCCCCTCCGAAGGTTGTGCCAAATGTCAATCCGGCCGCGCCTGATACGGATTCCGGAGAGCCTGCCGCACCCTCGCGACCTTCCCTGATGACGGTGGAATTGAGGATTCTGGCCCTGATGAGGCTCGGAATAACAGACCAGAAGAGAATATGCAATGTTTTGCACATCTCCCACAACACCTGCTATACCTATTTATATAAAATGAGGAAGGCCTCCGGTCTGTCCCCTCGCGAGTTTGTCTCCAAAGTCCAGCTTCTCTGCCGGGAGTAGAGAAAGTGTTTCAACTTCACAATGATAGAAGCAGGATACTTGCGAAACTTGAATTATGTGATGGTGATTGTCGGGGTACTCCGACTCGAACGGAGGACCACCTGGTCCCAAACCAGGTACGCTAACCAACTGCGCCACACCCCGATGCAGAGCATTTCCTTTTAGCGGATTGCCTGCTGCGTCCGCAAAGATAATTCTTTTTCTTTTCAAAAAGACGATTATGTGCAGCAAAATGGAGAATGTAGGGAGAAAAACGATACCTTTGCAGGGAAAATTTACAGACAATGATTAAAGCACAAGGCATTACCAAGGCATTCGGAGATCTTCAGGTCCTCAAAGGTGTGGACTTTAATGTGGATAGAGGAGAAGTCGTTTCCATAGTCGGGGCATCTGGCGCAGGAAAATCCACATTGTTGCAGATACTGGGCACTTTGAGCCGTCCGGACAGCGGGACTCTGCTGATTGACGGCAGCGACCCCTTTGTGCTGGGCGACAGGAAACTTTCGGACTTCCGTGGCAAAAAGCTCGGTTTCGTATTCCAGTTCCACCATCTGTTGCCTGAATTCACGGCTCTTGAAAATGTGATGATGCCGGCGCTGATTGCGTCCGTACCTTCTTCCGAGGCGTCACGCATGGCAATGTCTCTGTTGGAGACGGTGGGTCTGGCCGGCAGAGCGGACCACAAACCCTCCGAGTTGTCGGGCGGAGAGCAGCAAAGGGTGGCAATTGCAAGGGCGTTGGTCAATTCGCCCGCAGTGGTGCTTGCCGATGAACCGACAGGCAATCTGGATTCTGCCACGAAACAGGAGATACAGGGGCTGTTTCTGCAGTTGAGGGAGAGTCTGGGACAGACTTTCGTTATTGTGACTCACGATGAGGCATTGGCTGCTTCCTGCGACCGCAGTCTTAAAATGAAGGATGGCCTGTTTGTGGCGGAGTAGGCGGCTATGGGAGATATTTTTCATTGCAGGAGATTTTCACTTTCAAACTCGCGCGCCGGGCTCAAGGTAGGCACGGACGGGGTGCTGCTTGGGGCTGCTGTGGATTTGGAACAGCTTGGCAATAAGCATTGGGGCAGCCCTGAATCTGCGCTTGGACACACTTCGGGCCGTAGCGATGCAGCCACGCCTGATTACACTCCTGGCCGGAGCAATGACACTGCACTTATCTCTTGTGATGCTGGTGGTAGCGACGAAGACAGTGGCCGCAATGAAGACCGGGGCGGGGCTCAAGACGAAGGTTTGCCTGGACCGCTCAGAATATTGGACATCGGGACAGGCACGGGAATAATTGCCTTGATTCTGGCCCAGAGGTTACAGGAGATGGGGCTGGATTTCTGGATTGACGCCATAGATATCAATCCGGAGGCAGCTGCGGAGGCTGCGGAAAATTTTGCGGCCTCGCCCTGGGCCGACAGGATGCGGGCCCAGGCGGTCAGTCTTCAGGATTTCAAGCCGGAGGGCAAATATGATTTGATAGTTTCCAATCCTCCGTATTACGACAATTCTCCGAAAGCGGGGACGCAAGCGCGAGAGGGGGCCAGGCACGCCGCGACACTGTCGTGGCGCGACGTAGCGGCGTTCGCCGCCGGCAACTTGTTGCCGCCTGGCCCCCTCTCCCTCATCCTCCCTGCCGACCAGGAACTTGCCTTGCGCCGCTATGCAGCGTCCTTCGGTTTGTGTCCCCGCCGCCTCTTGCGCATCCGCACCACCGTCCGTAAAGCCCCATCTCGTCTGATTGCTGAGTTTACTTCCGCCGCTCCGGCATCCCCTGCGGCCGCCACACCCTCATCCCTGACCACCAGAATGAACCCTGTGCCGATTGAAGAAGAACTCACCATCCAGGACGGTCCCTATTTCACCCCTGAATACATCAACCTGGTCAAAGACATCTATATTGACAAAAAAATATCTTCGTCTCACCATTTCTAAAAGCAAGACGAAGATAGTAAATTCTTTATGACTCAATAGTTATAGTCCTCGGATCTCGTCAATGCTCAGACCTGTCGCTGCAGCAATCTGTTCATCCGACAGAGATAATGCTTTCATTTTTCTGGCAATCTTCATCTGAGCCTTAGCCTCACCGCGCGCCTCACCTTCAGCAAGACCTTCTGCTTTGCCTTCAGCCCGACCGCGTGCCTCACCTTCAGCAAGGCCTTCTATCCGGGCATCGGAGACCTGTTCCTCCCAATATTGGCGTATATCGTCTTCTGTTGACATGTTCTTCTTGTATTCTTCCTGTTCGCTTCCCGGCATGGTGCTGAACCTTGCCGCCCGTTTCAAACGGTCGAGTCTCTCGTCCGTGTAGTGCTTCTCCGCGTTCTCACCCTTGCCGAGGTCGCGTATCGCGCGCAGAAACAGCGTCGAGAAGTTGTCGTCCGTTTCGTCGGGCAATTTACGCAATTCCACGAAAATCTGCAAATATCCGTCATTCACCAGTTTGTGGTCATCCTCAGTATAAAGTCCGACCTTGGTTATTGCCTGCTCCCTGCCGGGGAACTGGTTGTAATTCAGCAGCCCGATGAAATATACCTTCTGGATATTATAATCCAGTTTCGGCTTCAACTGGTCTGTTATTGCCAGCGCCGAATACACAAGAGCCCGCTTGACGAAATTTTCTCTCTTGGTCCAGTTCTGGCATTCCACAATGACGCGGCTTCCGTCGGAACACTCACAATACAGGTCAAAGCGGAAAACCGTATCCGCGTTGACGGTGTGCTCTGTGTTCAGCCTCGTGAACCTCACAATTTCCTTGTCGTCGATACAGGCATTCAGAAGTTGCAAAACCAATTCTTCATTGCCATCCCTGCAAAAAACCCAATGAAAACCGAAGTCTGATGTCGGCTTCACATACGTTGGGTCCTTGATACCCTTCACTAAATCCAATTCTTTCATGCGAATAATTTTTCGGCAATATTACACCGACTGAACCTCTTTGTCAAGAGCCGAATAAAGATTTTGCGTTTTTTTATGCTTTTTGCTTTTTTTAATTTTTTCCGGGATTTTGGGACTTGAATTAGTTTATGAAAATTGCTGTTTTTTATCATTTTTGCGATTTTTTATCATTTTGGGGCGTATAGTTTATAGGCAGCATTGCTTTGGAGCGATTGATGGTTGGTGAATTTGTGTTGCTGAGTGATGTCTGATGATTTAACTTGGCTGATTGATGACGGGCTATTGAGGATTGGTGACAGGTGACTGATGGAAAACTATGGCGATTTCCGTGGCTTGTTTCCCGGTATCTGCACTGACAAGTCGGAATAAGTACGTAAAATTGTTAACTTTGCACAGTAATGAATTTAAGTTTCTTTAAATTTGGATGTTTGCGGAACTTCAGTAAGCAATAAAACACTTTTTATGGAGAAAAAATGGGCCCTTGTAACCGGCGCAAGCCGTGGATTGGGATATGCAATGGCAGACTGCCTTGCCAGCAAATCGTACAATATAGCAATGATAGCCCGCGGGGAGGAAGAACTCCTTGATGCGCAGGAAAAGCTTTCAAGGAAATATCCCGAAATACGCTTTATTGCCAAATCAATGGACCTTTCCGGAGCAGATGCCGCAGAGAAGGCCTATGCTTGGGTAAAGGAACAGGGCATACGCATATCTTTTCTTGTGAACAATGCCGGCATTTATGTTTATCAGCCGCTTACAACTACTCCGGCAGCTCTTCAGAATGAGATAATCAATCTTGACATAACCGCTTTGACCTCTCTTTGCCGCTTGTTCGGAGCAGATATGATTGAAGATGTTGAGGCCTCCCGTAAGAAGTTCGGTTCAAAGCGCAAGGCCCTGAAGTGTTATATACTCAACGTGGCATCGTATTCAGTATATATGCCCATAGCCGAACTTGGACTCTATGCCGGCTGCAAGGCTTATGTAAAGACTTTCAGCCGCTGCCTTCAAAGAGAATTCAGGTCAAAGGGAGTATATGTCACAGCAGTTGCCCCTGCGGGCATTGATACTACCCTAATGGGTTTGCGTCCCTCCATTCAGAAACTTGCAGTACGCCTTGGCTTTCTTGCCAGCCCCCGCAGCGTAGCCCGCAAGAGCATCCGAGCCACCCTATGCCGTCGTCCATACCACATTCCCGGCTGGTACAATGCTCTTTTCATTCCCTTCTTGAGCCTCGCGCAACCCATATTCAGCAAGGTTCTGAAGTAGTTCATATTCCTTTAAAGTCGCCCAGAATTTGGCGGTAACTATGAATGTATCCGTTGCGCCCCAAGAGAGAGATGGCAATTTCCCGGCTGTTTTTGCCCATCTCTTGCAGTTCCTTTTCGGACAGGCTGAGCAACTTTTCGAGAGCGCGGGCAATCGATTCGGGACTATCTGGCCTGAAAAGTGCGCCGTTTATATTATGGTGTACATATAGAGCATTGTCGCTGACATTGCTGCAGGCGCAGGGCAGTCCGCATGCAAGGGCTTCAGCAAGGGAATTGGGCGTTCCTTCGTAGAAACTGGGCAGGCAGAAAACATCACTTTTGCGGTATAGGCTCAATACGTCTTTCTCGGATGGATGGAGGTGAAAGAAGTTGTTCAGCCCGAGCCTTTGTATGGCTTTGGTGCATTCTTCCTTGTAGCCGTCCTCTTGGAAACCGTACCAGTCAATGACAAAATTTTTCTGTCCTCTTCTGACCAGAATGGAGGCGGCCGCTATCAGTCCGAGAGCATTTTTGCGCTTAGCTCCTCTTGCTGTAACCAGTATGCGGTGATGCTGTATTGTGTTATCGCCATCAATGTTTTTGCCGAAATCTGATTCTGCCGGGCAGAAATGTTCCGTATCCACAAAATTTGGGATAACCACCACCCGATTTTTCAGGGTCGGGCAGTGGTAACAGACAAAATTTCCTTGAGCGTAGCTGTTGCAGA
Organism: Bacteroidales bacterium; assembly: GCA_016303175.1. Lineage (GTDB taxonomy): Bacteria > Bacteroidota > Bacteroidia > Bacteroidales > UBA932 > Cryptobacteroides. The sequence goes on along the minus strand of JAEDMF010000016.1, from coordinate 11,740 downwards.
TTATTTTTTCGGCCCTTCGGAAGAGCAGGAATCTGAGAGCATCGTGAGGCAGGTAGTGTTTGTTAAGACATCTCTCTGATACGAAAAGCCTGAAATGCGGAAATAAGATATGAGCCAGAGCTGCTTTGGTTGATGCCCCTACAAGAAAGGCCACAGCAGCATCGACTTTTTCTGCCTTTAGTGTGGCGGCCATTCTGCGTACAATGGTGAAGGTCCCTCCGGCACCCTTAGTGTTCCCGTCAGAGTTGGTGTGCTCTAGGGCACTATTTTCGTTGGCTACGGTGTCAATATGAGCAAAGGTCCCTCCGACGCCTTTAGTGCCCCGCGCCAGATTTATTACCCGTAGCCCGGCTTTGATGGCGCAGTCCTCGTAGAAGTTTCCCTCGTGGTAGGTGATGATAAGTACGTCGTGGCCTATTTCCGCCAGAGTTTCAGCCAGATACACCAGCTGTCTCTCCGCTCCTCCCAAGCCCAGCGATGCTATGATGCACGCGATTTTCATTATCCGATATCCCAATTGTCAAATTTCCAATACCTGCCGGCATCAGGACTCAGCGACCGCCTATGCTGTAACGCAGCCCCAGCGACAGGGCAAAATTGTTCTTGAGAACTTCCCCAACATCACCATATATGCCCCAGGTCAGAGTCAGACCCTTTGCAAGCAAATTTTCCGGTACCTCCCCCGACAGACCCAGCGAAACCTGGTGCAGCGGAGTTTCTTTTACCGTACCCCATTTTTTGTTTTTTGCATTCTCCCCGGCGTACTGCTTAATGTATCTGCCGTAATTTTGGCTGTAAGTAAGCATCAGCCTATAGGGTAACTTCCTGAAGAACTTGCCGCCAAGGCCTATGTGGTGGGCCATTATCCTGTTGTTTTCCGTTCCCAACACGATAGCGTCACGGTTCCAACTGCCTTCGTGAGTGCCCACGGGAAAGAAGAGGGGCGAGGTCATCATTCGGCCATAGTAGGTCCACCCGGACTGGTAGTTTCCATTGTTGAAATAGTCGTCATCGCCGATAAAACTCAAGCCAGGTTCCCAAGGTCTCTGATTGCCGTTTGCGTCGGTTTCGGAGTCGTGTATGGGCCCCGACTGATAGCGTGTGTAATAGAATTCATATACTATGTCGCTGACCCAGCGGTTCTTGTCTTTGAATGAAAAGCAGAAGGTGTTCACCCCGTCCGGAAAGTTCTGGAACTTCATTCCTGATTTGTCGGCGTAAGGAATTTCGTGCTGGAAATGGATGTTCCATTTGTCTCCATAATAATTGAGCCTTATCAGTTCCGCTCCTCCCTGATCTCCGATAACGTTCATCTGGTCCATAACAGGTCCCTTGCTGCCTGCGCTTGCTCCCACAAGGACTCGCAGCCAGTCCTTGAAAGTGAATTTCAAATCGGGCTCGTCCGGAGAGTATCCTCCAAATACTGCATAGTGGTCTATGCCTAGCGATATGCCCCAATGCTTGGCAAAACGTACTTCGGTAAAGAGTTTGAGCCTATGTATGCCTGCGTGCTTGACATAGCGATTGTCCAGGGTCAGGTATTCGCCGATAGACCCCCAGAACCACAGATGTTCCTTTGTCCATGGAAAGGCAACTTTCATCAATTCCAGCCGTATGCCCGGCAGTTCTCTTGAGTTGCCCGTGAAAATCAGACTTCCCCCCGTTGTGGAGAGGGACCCCAGATGTTTGCTTGGGCCATAAAAATCCAGGTCGGAGCGTTTCTGCCCGATTTCGGCCATAAGGAACTTCCAGCGGAAGGCAGCATACAATTGGTCCACCATAGGAGTCATTGAAAAGGTTTTCCCGGGAGCAATCCCGTCGGCCCTCAACGCCATCGAAGCGCCGGCTCTCCAGTCTATGGTCTTGTCCATATTGAAGGGCTTTTCCACTCCGGCCAATGTGCACATTCCATTGCTGTCCGGGTATATGCCCCATTGGTTGGAGGTGCACCAGAAGGGAAGATCTCCTCCGGTGGAGAGCGCGCCCATCAACATGAAATATGCGATAAAATCATTCATTTTTGTCCAAAATTTCTTCCGTTATGGCTACAAAAGTAACCAATTTTTATTTGTGGCAATCTATTTTTGGCCTCTTGTTTTGTCAAATTTTGTAACTTTGTAGGGATGGGCCCTTTCCTGCAAGGGGCAGGAGATGGTTGTCAGAATATGGAAATGGCTTTATGGCAAAGGTAATAGGACATATATCCCAGGTGATAGGCCCTGTGGTGGATGTGCGCTTCAATTTCACTTCGGAGGAAGATGCATCAGCAATGCTGCCCCGTATCCACGATGCTCTCACGGTCTGCCGCAAGGATGGCAGGGAGCTCGTGCTTGAGGTGCAGCAGCACATAGGCGAGGACAGTGTGCGCACAGTCGCTATGGACAGCACTGACGGTCTGAGCCGCGGTATGGAGGTTTCTCTTACGGGAGCCCCTATTTGCATGCCCGATGGCGCTATGGTCAGGGGACGCGTGTTGAATGTTGTAGGTGAGGTCATCGACGGTCTCGAAGGCGTGGAGAAGGACAGTGCTCTGCCCATCCACCGTGAGGCCCCTAAATTCGAAGATCTTACAACCACCCGTGAAGTCCTTTATACTGGCATCAAGGTAATAGACTTGCTTGAGCCGTACCTCAAAGGAGGCAAAATAGGCCTTTTCGGCGGCGCAGGCGTGGGCAAGACGGTGCTCATCAAGGAACTTATCAACAATATAGCCAAGAAGCACAACGGCTTTTCCGTATTTGCGGGCGTGGGCGAGAGAACGAGGGAAGGTAACGATCTGTTGCGTGAGATGATAGAGTCGGGCGTAATCAAGTACGGCGAGGAGTTCGACAAGGCTATGGCGGAGGGTAAATGGGATTTGTCTAAAGTGGACAAAGAGGCCCTGCAGCAGAGCCAGGTGGCGATGGTTTTCGGTCAGATGAACGAGCCTCCCGGAGCGCGAAGCAGCGTGGCTCTCAGCGGTCTTACCCTTGCGGAGAGTTTGCGTGACAGTCACGACCCTTCCTCTCCCAAGGACATTCTATTCTTTATCGACAATATTTTCCGTTTCACCCAGGCAGGCTCCGAGGTGTCGGCTCTGATGGGCCGTATGCCTTCGGCTGTGGGTTACCAGCCTACGCTTGCCTCCGAGATGGGCCAGATGCAGGAGCGTATCACTTCCACCAAGAACGGCTCCATCACTTCCATTCAGGCGGTTTATGTGCCTGCCGATGACCTTACAGACCCTGCTCCGGCCACAACCTTCTCCCATCTGGATGCCACCACGGTGCTAAGCCGCAAGATTGCCGAGCTGGGCATTTATCCCGCGGTGGATCCTCTGGACAGTACCTCCCGCATAATGGATCCCAACGTCATAGGTCAGGAACATTATGATACGGCCCAGAGAGTGAAGCAGATACTCCAGCGCCAGAAGGAACTTCAGGACATTATCAGCATTCTCGGTATGGATGAGCTCAGCGACGAGGACAAGACCACGGTGAACCGGGCCCGCAAGGTGCAGCGCTTCCTGTCCCAGCCTTTCGCTGTAGCCGAGCAGTTCACGGGCGTACCCGGTGTGATGGTCTCCATCGAGGACACCATCAAGGGCTTCAATATGATAATCGACGGCAAGGTGGACGATCTTCCCGAGCAGGCCTTCCTCAATGTAGGTACTATAGAAGAGGCAATATCCAAGGGTCGGAAACTTCTGGAGGAGGCAGAATGACCCTGCGCATCATCACACCCCGGCTCAGCGTCGAGTATGACGGAGTGACAGCAGTCACCCTGCCCGGCAGTGAGGGCAGTTTCACAGTGTTGCACAACCACGCTCCCATCATCGCAATGCTCGACAAGGGCATAGTGCGCTGGAATGACGGCAGTTGCAGTATAAAAGGCGGTTTTGTCCAAGTGAGGAACAATCTAATAAAGGTAGTGGCTGAAACTGAATGATGAAGAGGTGGCTGCTCATATTATGCTTTGTACTTCTGCCTTTCGCAAAGGCGGATGCCTTCGATATGAAGGAGTATCTCTTCGGCCACATAATGGACTCCTATGAGTGGCATATCACCACCTGGGGAGAAAAACACATAAGCATTCCTCTTCCCGTAATCATAGTGGACAAAAATCAGGGCTTGTCTGTCTTTTCATCGTCCAGGCTTGCTCACGGAGAGTCCTACAAGGGTTATTTCATTGCGGAGGAAGGTATTTTTGAGGGTAGGGTAGTAAGCAGGGGAGAGGACGGCGAGCTTGTCAGACCGCTCGATCTGAGTCTCACCAAGAATGCCCTTGCCATCGTAATAAGCGGTCTGATTCTGATATGGCTCATACTTGCCTGCTCATCCTGGTACCGCAGACACGATGTGCTCAAAGAAACGCCGGGCGGACTTGCCGCCGTATTGGAACCGGTAATAACGATGATAGACAAGGAAGTGATAAAGAGCAGCATAGGCGAGGGATACGAAAGGTTCAGCCCTTATCTGCTGACCGCCTTTTTCTTCATACTCATCAACAATCTGCTGGGCATAGTGCCCTTCTTTCCCGGCGGTGCTAATGTGACGGGAAACATCGCCGTCACCCTTTCTTTGGCAGTTTTCACCTTCCTTGCCGTCAACCTGTTCGGCAACAGGCATTATTTCAAGGAAATATTCTGGCCGGATGTCCCGATATTCCTCAAGGCCATACCCATTATGCCATTGATAGAGTTCATCGGATTGTTTACCAAACCCTTTTCGCTGATGGTTAGGCTTTTTGCCAACATCCTTGCAGGGCATATTCTGGTACTTAGCGTGATAGCCATGGTTTTCATAACTGCCCGCCTCGGAGCGGTGTTAAACGGTTCCCTGAGTTTCGTGGCCGTGCTGTTCGGAATATTCATGGATTGCCTTGAAATCCTTGTGGCCTTCATACAGGCCTATGTATTCACGATGCTTTCGGCTGTTTTCATAGGAATGGCCCATCCCCAAGCGCATAAGTAAAACATTAAAAATCATAAATTATGTTATTGTCAATCATTCTTCAGGCAGCTGCCGGAGCTGCAATCGGAAAAGCCGCAGCAGTAATAGGCGCGGGCATAGTTGCCATCGCGGCAGCTTTCGGTATCAGTAAAATCGGTAAATCAGCCCTTGACGGTATCGCCCGCCAGCCCGAAGCTGCCGGCGACATCCGTACCAGCATGATTATCATCGCCGCCCTTGTCGAAGGCGTTTGCCTGTTCGGGGTTATTGTTTGTCTTCTTGCTCTCTTCATCTGATGAATCTGATTCTGCCGGAATCGGGCCTTCTGTTCTGGATGACCCTTGTCTTTGCCATTGTGTTCTTCATATTGGCAAAATTCGGTTTTCCCGTCATCACCCGTTCTGTGCGCAAAAGAGAGGAGTTCATAGCCGAGTCCCTCAAAAAGGCTGAAGAAGTTCAGGAGAGCTATGCCCGGATGGAGCAGGAAAGGCAGCGTATGTTGGAGGAGACATCCGAACAACAAAGCAGAATGCTTGAAGAGGCCAGAGAAGCTTCGGCGCGCATAGTGGAGCAGGCCAGAGAAAGGGCTACGAAGGAGGCGGAGCAGATGCTTGAAAGAGCGAATGACGAGATACGGCTCCAGCGCAAGGAGGCTATGCAGCAACTCCATAATACGGTTGTGGAAATGTCCGTGGCCGTGGCGGAGAAGGTCTTGCGGAGGCAATTTGACAACAAGGATGCCCAGATGACCTATATTGAGGACTGGGTTGAACAACAGCAGGACGGAAGAACCGACGCAAGCTGATGAACTCGGGGATACTCACAGAAAGGTATGCGAAAGCATTTTACGACTTTGCCGTGGAGCGAGGCCAGCTGGATTGCGTGTATGATCAATGCCGAATCATACTCTCCGCAATGTCCTCCGAGGCGAAGTTCCGCAAGGCTGTTCTGGCCAAGGAAGGTATCTGCTTCGAGACCAAGCTTTCTCTTCTGGAATCAGCCGTTGCGCCCGAGCCTTTGTGTGAGGAACTGGCCCGGCTGTTGACCCTTATGCACAGGAATGGACGTCAGGAGTACTTCCGCCTGGTGCTGTTGGGCTTTCTGAACTTGTACAGGGAGGAAAAGAAGCTCATAATGGTGCAGGTGACAACCGCCGTGCCCGACATTGAGATGGACGGAGTCATTCGCCATTATCTTGAAACTAATCTTGGCCGCAAGGCCATAATCAAACACAAAGTGGATTCTTCCATAGTGGGAGGATTCATTTACGAATCGTGGGGCTACAGAGTGAATGCCAGCATAAGGAAACAGCTGGATCTCATAAAGGATGCCCTGACGGATTACAACAAGCGAATGGTATGAATCAAGTGCTGCGGCCTTGAATATGAAATGAAAATATGGCAGACAACATAAAAGCAAGCGAAGTTTCCAAAATACTGCTTGAGAAGCTCAGAGACCTCGATTTGGACGTGAATGTGGAAGAGGTGGGCCAGGTACTCCAGATTTCGGACGGCGTGGCCCGGGTGTATGGACTTAAGGATGCGGAAGCTGGTGAATTGCTCCAATTCGACAGTGGAGTTCCGGGCGTGGCGATGAACCTTGAGGCTGACAATGTGGGCGTGGTTCTGCTTGGGCCTTCCGAACTCGTAAAGGAGGGCCAGACGGTCAGGCGCACGGGCAAGATAGTTTGCATACCTGTCGGCGAAGGCATTGTGGGCAGGGTGGTCAATCCTCTTGGCCAGCCTATCGACGGTTTGGGAGACATCAAGGGAGAACTTTTGGATATGCCTTTGGAACGCAAGGCGCCCGGGGTCATCTTCCGAGAGCCTGTAACGGAGCCGCTCCAGACCGGACTAAAAGCCATAGATGCGATGATTCCCATAGGCCGTGGCCAGAGGGAATTGATAATTGGAGACCGCCAGACAGGCAAAACGGCCATAGCCATTGATACCATCATAAACCAGAGGGAGAATTTTCTTGCAGGAGACCCCGTGTACTGTATTTACGTGGCCATAGGCCAGAAGGGCAGTACTGTGGCTTCCATAGTAAAGACCCTGAGAGACAAGGGAGCAATGGATTATACCGTGGTAGTGAGCGCCACTGCCGCAGACCCTGCAGCTCTCCAGTACTATGCTCCCTTTGCCGGCGCGGCCATAGGAGAATATTTCAGAGATACGGGACGTCACGCTCTGGTGGTATATGATGACCTGTCCAAGCAGGCTGTGTCATATAGGGAGGTTTCGCTGATTCTGCGCCGTCCCTCCGGCCGTGAAGCCTACCCGGGAGATATATTCTATCTGCACAGCCGCCTTTTGGAAAGAGCCGCCAAAATCATTTCCCAGCAGGAGGTTGCCGAGCAGATGAACGACCTCCCCGCATGCCTCAGGGGCAGGGTAAAGGCAGGAGGCTCGCTTACGGCTCTACCTATAATAGAGACTCAGGCCGGGGATGTGTCCGCCTACATTCCGACCAATGTGATTTCCATTACCGACGGTCAGATTTTCCTGGACTCCAATCTTTTCAATCAGGGTTTCCGCCCTGCCATAAACGTGGGCATATCCGTCTCCCGTGTGGGAGGCTCTGCCCAAATCAAGTCAATGAAGAAGGTGGCCGGTACACTGAAGATAGACCAGGCCCAGTTCAGAGAACTCGAGGCCTTCACCAAGTTCAGTTCTGATATGGATGCCGTCACTGCACGCACCATAGACAAGGGTCGCAAGAACAATCTGCTACTGGTCCAGAAGCAATATGCTCCAATGAATGTGGGCGAGCAGGTGGCTGTGCTCTACTGCGGTACCCATGCTCTGATGAAGGATATAGATGAAGCGCAAGTGCCCCTCTTCCAGGAACGCTTCCTTGCCGATATGAGGGATCTTCATCGCAAGGACGTGCTGGAGCCTCTCGGGGCGGGCAAGATAGACTCTTCCATTACCGCAATAATCGAACAGGAGGCCAAAAAGGTTGTAAATGGCATCATTAAAGGAAATTAGAGGAAGAATCGCATCGGTGCGCGGCACGTTGAAGATAACCTCGGCTATGAGGTTGATATCTTCGGCGAAGCTGCGCAGCGCCCAGAATGCGTTGTCCGGCTACCTTGCCTATTCGGAGGCCTTGGAAGACATAGGCTGCAAGCTGATGAGGGTGCCCGGGCTTGGGGATGTCGCCAAATCCTTTGCCGCACGTCGGGAAGGGGGAAAGGTTGCCGTGGTGGTGACCAGTTCCAATCAGAGTCTCTGCGGAGCCTTCAATATGTCCATCATCAAGGAATTTGAAGCGGCAGGGTACGATAAGTCAAATACTGTCGTTTATGCCATAGGCAGAAAGGCGATGCTTGCCATTGCCAAGGCAGGCTACCACACCGAGGATTTGTGCAGTATGGCGGACCATCCTTCCTATGAAGCCTCCGCCTCTCTTGCCGACAGCCTTTGCGAGGCCTTCCTTTCCGGGACATACTCCCGTGTCGAATTCATTTACTCGCATTGTGTGTCCGCCTCCAACCAGAAGGTGATTCGCGAAGAATTTTTGCCTCAAAGCCCCGAAAATGTCCAAGAAAGCCCTTCATCAGGCTGCTATGACGAAGAAATTGACTATATTGTCGAGCCAAAATCGGAAGCCATGCTGGAAAAACTCTTGCGGCAGATGCTCAGGATGCGCTTTTATGCTGTGGCTCTGGATGCGGCGACCTCCGAACACGCTGCCCGAACCCTTGCAATGCAGATTGCATCGGACAATGCCGAAGATCTTCTTGGGGAACTGTCCCTGCTGCACAACAAGCTTCGTCAGCAGGCCATAACCAGCGAGATATTGGACCTTGTAGGAGGACAGAGCCAATAACTCAAGTACGAAAATCTTAATACACAAACATATGACAAACAAAAAATCAAATGTAGTGGCGATCATAACAATGTTCTTTATGTTCGCAATGATTTCCTTCGTGACCAATATGGCCGCTCCTTTCGGCAATATTTGGAAACAGCATTATGAGTGGTCCGGTATGCTTGGCAACCTGATGAACTTCGCAGCATATCTTTTCATGGGCATTCCGGCAGGTAAGATGCTTGCCAGGAGCGGTTATAAGAAAACGGCTCTCAGCGCGCTTGGTGTTGGCTTTGTGGGTATGGCTATCCAGCTTAGTGCAAGTTATCTTTCCGTAGGCATCGCGGCTCTTGTAGTTTATCTTTTGGGTGCATTTGTATGCGGTTTCTGCGTATGTATGCTCAATACTGTTGTGAACCCTATGCTCAACATGCTCGGTGGCGGCGGAAACAAAGGTAACCAGCTTGTTCAGTCTGGCGGCGCCCTTAATTCTCTTGCAGGTACACTTACTCCTCTGCTTGCCGGTATGATGATAGGTACCATCACCAAGAGCACGTCTCTTACGCTTGTAAGGCCTCTGCTGCTGATTGCTCTTGCTGTATTTGCCTTGTCTTTCCTGGTCATTTACTTTGTAAGCATTCCCGAGCCTGAGCGTAAAGCAACTGCTGCGGCAGGCAAGGATCAACATAGCCCCTGGAGTTTCCGTCACTTTGTGCTCGGTGTTATCGCAATCTTCTTCTATGTAGGCATTGAGGTTGGTATTCCCGGTGAGCTGAACTTCTATCTGTCTGACGCGAATGCAACCGGCGCAGGCATTGCTGTCAACGGCGCCCTTATTGGCGGAGCCCTCGCATCTTGCTACTGGTTCCTTATGCTTGTAGGACGTGTGTGCAGTTCTGCAATCAGCGGTAAGGTGAGCGCAAAAGTGCAGCTTACAACAGTATCTGCTGTGGCAATTATATTTGTCGTTGCAGCGATATTCACTCCCAAAACAACGAGGGTGAATGTACCCGGATTCCTGTATGATCCTATAGAGAAGACCGTTGACATTCTTACTCAGAAGGCTGAGCTTACCCAGGAGCAGGCTGAGTGTTATGTCTCACAGGAAACTCCCGACTCAGCAGCTCTTGCATTAATTACTCCCAAGGTAAATGCTCTTGCCGAAGTCTTCAACGTAAAGGCTCAGGACAATGTGGCAGAGGAAACTCTTGTTGCTGCTGTTGCAGACAAATTGACTGAGTCAAAGAAGACCCCTTCAGTTCCTGTAAGCGCTATCTTCCTGATTCTTTGCGGTCTGTGCACGTCTCTTATGTGGGGCGGTATCTTCAACCTTGCAGTTGAGGGCCTTGGCAAATATACCGAGCAGGCTTCCGGCATATTTATGATGATGGTGGTCGGCGGCGGTGTGATGCCTCTTATCCAGGAGTTCCTTGGCCGCTCTGTAGGTTACTTGCCTTCTTACTGGCTTGTTGCAGGTATGCTTGCATTCCTTCTGTTCTACGCCCTTGTGGGTTGCAAGAATGTAAACAAAAACATAAAGGTTGACTAGTAAATACTCAAATATGGTAGGAAAAAAATATGTAGTAGGTGTTGATATCGGAGGCACCACATCAAAAATCGGCGTCGTTGATGCTCGCGGCGATGTATTAGTACAGAGCGTCATCAAAACTGAAACCACTGTAACGGCAGAAGAATTTATTGCCCAGCTTGCTGCTGCCATCAAGGCTGACATCGCAAGGGCTGGAGTTGAGGACCAGATAAGGGGAGTGGGTGTAGGTGCGCCCAATGGCAATTATTACACCGGCTGCATTGCTTATGCGCCAAATCTCGGATGGGCCGCCAACTCATCAGTGGAATTTGTCAAAATTTTGAAGGAGTCTCTCGGTGGCCTGCCGGTTGCTCTTACCAATGATGCCAATGCCGCTGCTGTAGGAGAGATGACCTATGGAGTAGCCAAAGGACTGAAGCATTTCATAATGATTACCCTCGGTACCGGTGTAGGTTCCGGCATTGTGGTCAATGGTGAGGTCCTTTATGGCTCAGACGGTTTTGCCGGCGAGCTTGGCCATACTTGTGCAGTCCGCAACAATGGTCGTGCATGCAACTGTGGCAAGAGTGGCTGTCTCGAGGCTTATTGCTCTGCTACTGGCGTTGCCCGCACGGCAAGAGAGTGGCTGGAGTGCAGCCCCGAGCCTTCACTTCTGCGCAGCCTGGATGTGATAACATCAAAGGATGTATATGATGCCGCCAAACAGGGTGATGCCCTGGCAATCCGCATCTTTGATTACACTGGCCGTATTCTTGGAGAAAAATTAGCTGATTTCATTCAGTTCAGTGCTCCTGAGGCCATTGTCCTCTTTGGCGGGCTGGCGCGCAGCCGTGAATTCCTCGAGGCTCCTATCCTAAAAGCAATGAATGCAAACGTGCTTCCCTTGTGGAAGGATAAGGTAAGCCTTCTTTTCTCTTCATTGAAGGAGTCCGATGCCGCCATCCTCGGCGCTTCGGCCCTTGCTTGGGAGTTATAGTAAACTTGGTTTTTGCAAGCCCCCAAGGAGCATAGCTCCAAGCTGCAGAACCTGACATAGGGTGAGCTCAAGCTTGCAGAACCTAATGTAGAGTGAATTTAAGCTGCAGAACCTAACGTAGGGTGAGGTCAAGCTTGCAGAACTCAACGTAGGGAGAGCTCAAGCTTGCAGAACTAGGAAAGAGAGTGACTAGAAGTTGATAGACCTAGTCACTCTTTTTGCAAATTACATTGTGAAACTATTCAATATCATAATATGAAACGTATTTTGCATTTTGTTGTACTGGTAGCAGTCGCCATTGCATCAATGCTCTCCTGTCAGCAGGAGCCGGCTGAAATCCACGTCAGCTTGATTTCTTTTACAGAAAGTAAGGTGGAGTTGACTGTTGGGGAGCAGCTTCCTCTGGAAGTCAAAATTTCCCCCGACAATGCCACGAACAAGAAAATCAGGTGGAGCAGCAGCAAGGAG
>JAEDMF010000015.1 GCA_016303175.1 Bacteroidales bacterium | reverse complement strand
CTTCGGCACTGCCCAACTGATTGTGCTCGGCTGTGTTCTTATGCGCAAGTGCCATACCAATGCCTGCCCCGTGGGTGTTGCCACCCAGAATCCCGAGCTTCGCGCCCACTTCCTCGGCAAGAGTGAGTATCTGGTGAATTATTACACCTTCCTTGCCCAGGAAATACGGGAGTATCTGGCCCAGATGGGTTTCCGTCATTTCGAGGATATAATAGGCCGCTCGGATCTCATTGAAATAGACAGTTCCAAGCTCAATTCCAAGACTTCCGGTCTGGACTTCAGCCGTCTGCTTCATCGTCCCGACACCGACGCCCCTCTGTTCAAGTGCTCCGAACAGCTTCATAAGATTTACGATGTTCTGGACCGCGACATCATTGAGGCGACGCGCTATGCAGTTGACAAACAGCAGAAGTTGTCTCTTGCATACAACATAGTGAACACCAACCGTGCTGTCGGCGCAATGCTCTCCGGCGAGATTGCCAAGAAATACGGTTGTGAAGGCTTGCCCGAGGACACTGTCAATATCAAGTTCAAGGGGTCTGCCGGCCAGAGTTTCGGAGCTTTCCTTATGAAGGGTGTCAATTTCTCCCTTGAGGGCGAAGCCAACGACTATGTGGCCAAGGGTCTTTCAGGAGGTATCATCAGCATCTTCCCGCCTTCACGTTCTCATTTCGAAGCTTCCGAGAACATCATTGCAGGCAATACAATAATGTACGGAGCCACTTCCGGCAAGGTCTTCATCAACGGATGCGCGGGTGAACGCTTTGCAGTGCGCAACTCTGGCGCGACTGCTGTCGTGGAGGGAACGGGAGACCACTGCTGTGAGTATATGACAGGCGGCAGGGTCGTTGTCCTGGGCACGACGGGGCGTAATTTCGCGGCCGGTATGTCCGGTGGTCTGGCCTATGTATGGGACAAGAACCACGACTTCGACTACTATTGCAATATGGAGATGATAGAACTCGGCCTCGTAGAGGAGAAAGCCCGTCAGGATGAGCTTCACGACCTTATCGAAGAACATTACAAACATACAGGCTCTCCTCTTGCCCTGCGTATGCTGGAAGATTGGCAGCACTATCTTGTCGAGTTCATACAGGTGACTCCCATCGAGTACAAGCGTGTTCTTCAGGAAGAGGCTATGCGTAAACTTCAGGAGAAGATTGATTCTGTGCAGAGAGATTATTGAGTAATTTTCGAAAAATAACTCACTTCATTTATGTCTTTCTTTTCGGTTCATATTTTCTTTTTCATCAGTCACGTAGCTACGGCTACGCTCCTTCTTCTAGCGAAAATCTGACCTCGAAAATCTTAACCATATCTGAAGCAAGTTATTTGTTCTCAAATTACTGGAAATTTTAACACTAACGACAATGGGAAATCCTAAAGCATTTTTGACTGTGCCCCGCCAGGACGCGGGTTACAGACCGGTGCACGAAAGAATATGTGACTTTACCGAAGTGGAGCAGACCCTCAACGAGAGGGAAAGACGCAACCAGGCTTCGCGCTGTATGGATTGCGGCGTACCTTTCTGCCATTGGGCCTGCCCCCTCGGCAACAAACAGCCCGAATGGCAGGACGCCGTGTATAAGGGAGACTGGAAATATGCGTACAGGCTGCTTACGGCCACCAACGACTTTCCGGAGTTCACCGGGCGCATCTGCCCGGCCCTCTGCGAGAAGAGTTGCGTACTTAATCACTGCATAGATGCTCCCGTGACCATCAGGGAGAATGAGTGCGCCATCATAGAGAAAGCCTTCAGCGAGGGCTTTGTACAACCTTCCTCATACGAGCGCAATGGCAAGAGCGTAGCCATCATCGGCGGCGGCCCCTCTGGTCTGTCCGCGGCAGTAAGACTCAACTGTCTTGGTTATGAGGTGACCGTGTATGACCGCATGCCCAAGGCCGGCGGACTGGTACGCTACGGCATACCCAATTTCAAACTGGACAAGTTCATTATAGACCGCCGCATCAAGTTTATGGAGGATGAGGGCATCCACTTCAAGACCGGAGTGGAGATAGAGCCGGGCACTTTGCCCGAGGGGTACGATGCTTATGTAGTGGCTACCGGCACTCCTGTCGCCCGCGACCTCAATATCCCCGGACGTGAGCTCAAGGGCATATATTTCGCTCTACAGATGCTCTCCCAGCAGAACCGTATACTGGAAGGGGAGACTTTCCCTGCGGAGGAGCTTGTCAACGCCGCCGGCAAGAAGGTGCTCGTGATCGGCGGTGGTGATACTGGCAGCGACTGCATCGGTACCTGCCATCGTCACGGCTGCACGAGCGTAACCCAGATTGAGATTATGCCCAAGCCTCCTGTCGGACACAATCCCGCCACCCCTTGGCCTGCCTGGCCGCAGATTCTCAAGACCACCACTTCCCACGAAGAGGGATGCATCAGGCGCTGGTGCTTGACTTCCAACAAATTCCTGGACGACGGCAAGGGCAATGTGAAGGGTGTTGAGGTCGAGACAGTTGAATGGCTGCCCGCAGTCGAAGGTGCCCGTCCTCAGATGAAGCTCACCGGCAAGAAAGAGGTCATCGAATGTGATATGGTGCTTCTTGCAATGGGCTTCCTCAAGCCGGTACAGCCTGAGTATTCCGAAAACGTGTTCTTCGCCGGAGACGCGGCATCCGGAGCTAGCCTTGTGGTAAGGGCCATTGCCAGCGGCAGGGATACGGCAAAAAAGGTGGATGCATATCTGAAAAGCAAATAGAACGTTATGGCATCATTGCATTTTACGAAAATGCAGGGGCTCGGCAATGACTACATCTATGTCGATGTGACAGGAGGCTGTTCGTTGCCGGAGCTCTCTGCCTTGTCGCAACGCTTGAGCGACAGACATTTCGGGATAGGTTCCGACGGGCTTGTGCTCATAGGTCTTTCCGACCGTGCCGATTTTTCGATGCGCATCTTTAATGCTGACGGGTCGGAGGCCAAGATGTGCGGCAATGCTTCCCGTTGCATAGGTAAGTACTTGTATGACAGGGGGTTGACGGACAAGACTGAAATTACCCTTGACACTCTTTCCGGCATCAAGGTCCTGCGTCTGAACATAGGTTCTGACGGCAAGGTGGCCAGCGTCACGGTGGATATGGGCTGCTTCAAACCCCTGCCCGACAGTCAAGGCAAGGTGTACAAGGCAGATGACATAAATGTTCTGGACACTTGTTTCAAGGCATATACCATAGATATGGGCAATCCCCACATTGTCCTTATGGTAGATTGTTTGAGTGATTATGACATTGCCCGCTATGGTTATGCCCTGGAACATTCTCCTTTGTTTCCCGACGGTATCAATGTGGAGTTCGCCCAGGTTCTTTCCCCTTCCTCCGTGCGTATGAGGGTGTGGGAAAGGGGCAGCGGCATCACTATGGCCTGCGGTACGGGAGCCTGCGCAACGGCTTCTGCGGCTGTTCTTTCCGGAGCGGTCGAGAGGCCTTGCGAGATTTTAATGGATGGAGGCACGCTAGTCATAGACAGCGATCCTCTTACAGGACGGGTGCTGATGACGGGGCCGGCGGCCTTTGTGTTTGACGGTACCGTCGAGATATAGTGAGCGAAACATTTTTCATCTCATCAGATTTCTTACGAAAATGGCAAAAATAAATACGAACTTTCTTAATTTGCAGAACCGCTATCTTTTTTCGGAGATAGCCTCGAGGGTGAATACCTATGCTGCAGCCAATCCAGCGGCCGACATCATCAGAATGGGCATCGGAGACGTCACCCTGCCCCTCGTGCCGGCAGTGATAGAAGCAATGCACAAGGCAGTTGACGAGTGCGCCTCGGCAGAGACCTTCCACGGTTACGGCCCAGAGCACGGCTACGCCTTTCTGCGCGAGGCGATATGCAAGGGCGATTACCACAGCCGTTCGGTGATGTTGAGTCCGGACGAGATCTTCATCAGCGACGGGGCCAAGAGCGACACCGGCAATATAGGCGATTTGTTTGCGACCTGCAACAAGGTTGGAATCACCGACCCTGTGTATCCGGTGTATGTGGACACCAACGTTATGGGCGGCAAGAGCATACACTTCATTCCCTGCGGCGTTGAAAACGGCTTTATGGGAGACATACCCGACACTGCCCTTGACATTGTTTACCTGTGCTTTCCCAACAATCCCACAGGAGCGGTGGCCACCCGCGAGAAACTTGCCGAATGGGTGAACTATGCTCTTGCAAACAACTGCATAATAATGTACGATTCCGCCTATGAGGCCTTCATCCGAGACGCCGATATACCTCATTCCATTTATGAAATACCCGGTGCGGAGCGTTGTGCCATAGAGTTCCGCAGTTTCTCCAAGACTGCCGGATTCACGGGCATACGCTGCGGCTACACGGTGGTACCCAAGGCGCTCAAATGCACTCTTGAGGACGGTACGCAGGTGAGTCTCAATGCTTTGTGGGAAAGACGCCAGAGTTGCAAGTTCAATGGTGCGTCCTATATCTCCCAGCGCGCCGCCGAGGCTGTTTATACTCCGGAGGGTCGTGCTCAGGTGAAGGCATCCGTGGATTATTATCTCGGCACAGCGTCAATCATACGCGAGGGTATGCAGAGGGCCGGATTGGAATGCATAGGTGGGCAGAATGCTCCGTATATATGGGCCCGTACCCCTGCCGGCATGCCTTCCTGGGACTTTTTCGACCTGCTCCTGAACAAGGCCTCGGTGGTGGTTACTCCCGGCGCAGGCTTCGGCCAGGCGGGGGAGGGGTGGTTCCGCCTTACCGCGTTTGCCGACCGCGAGCGCAGCAGGGAGGCGGTTGAAAGGATAATAGCGTTGGTAAAAACATTGAAATAGAAAGTGAGAAAAGTAGTTCTTCAATTGGAGGACGGTTCGCAGTTTGAGGCCCGTTCTTTCGGTTATGAAAAATCAGTTTCTGGAGAGTTGGTCTTTTATACGGCTATGACCGGGTATCCCGAGAGCCTGACCGATCCGTCTTACAAGGGGCAGATTCTGGTGCCAACTTATCCTATGATAGGCAATTACGGGGTTCCATCGGACGAGATGGTCTGCGGAGTGTCCAAGTTCTATGAGTCGGAAAGGATACAGTGTTCGGCCCTGATTATTTCGGATTACTCGGAAAATTGCAGCCATTGGGACTCTGAACAGAGTCTTGGCGATTGGTTGAAGAAATGGAAGGTTCCGGGCCTGTGCGGAGTCGATACCAGAGCCTTGACCAAGAAACTCAGGGAACAGGGCTCGATGCTTGGGAAAATCGTCTTTGACAGCGAGGATATTCCTTTCTATAACCCTGACGAGGATAACCTTGTGGCGCAGGTGTCCACGAAAGAGCCGCTTACCTACGGCAGTGGCCGTCACAAGGTCCTGCTTGTGGACTGCGGAATGAAGAACAACATACTGCGTTGTCTGCTCAAGCACGATGTGAGTGTGAAGAGAGTGCCGTGGGACTACGATTTTTCGGGAGAGGATTATGATGGACTGTTCATTTCTAACGGTCCCGGAGACCCCCGCCAGTGCGGTGCGACCATAGAACATCTCAGGGGAGCCCTTCAGGACGACCGTCCGATAATGGGCATCTGCCTCGGAAACCAGTTGCTTGCCCTTGCGGCCGGGGCTTCCACCTATAAGCTTAAGTATGGTCACAGAGGCCACAACCAGCCCGTGGTCATTCCCGGTACTCACCGCTGTTTCATCACCTCCCAGAACCACGGCTTTGCAATTGACGAAACTACGCTTCCCGGGGATTGGGAAGTTATGTTCCGCAACCTCAACGACGGCACCAATGAGGGCATACGCCACAAAAGCAAGCCCTTCTTTTCCACCCAGTTCCATCCCGAAGCATCGTCAGGTCCTGTGGATACGGAGTCCCTGTTCGCGGAATTTGTAAAAAATATGGCAGATTATGACAGAAAGTAAGAGAATATTGGTGCTGGGTTCCGGCGCCCTCAAGATAGGCCAGTCAGGAGAGTTCGACTATTCGGGCTCGCAGGCGTTAAAAGCCCTGAAGGAAGAGGGCAAGTTCACCATACTCATCAACCCCAATGTGGCCACGGTCCAGACTTCTGAAGATATTGCGGACGTGACCTATTTTCTTCCGATTACTCCTTATTTCGTGGAGCAGGTAATAATCAAGGAACATCCCGATTCCATAATGCTCGCATTCGGCGGCCAGACAGCCCTGAACTGCGGTGTGGAACTTTACCGCAGCGGAGTGCTTGAGAAATATGGGGTGCAGGTGCTCGGAACTCCGGTGCAGGCCATCATCAACACAGAGGACAGGGAGATATTCGCGGATATGCTCCGTTCCATAGATGTGAAAACCCCCAAGAGTGTGGCAGTCAATTCCATAGATGAAGCTCTGGAGGTTGTCAAGGAGATAGGCTATCCGGTAATCGTGCGCGCGGCCTATACTCTCGGTGGCCTTGGTTCAGGTTTTTGCAACAATGACGAACAGCTGCGCGAACTGGCAGAATCGGCCTTTACCTATTCTCCCCAGATTCTGGTAGAGGAGTCGCTCAAGGGATGGAAGGAGATAGAATATGAGGTCGTGCGGGATTGTTATGACAACTGCATTACCGTCTGCAACATGGAGAACTTCGACCCTCTGGGCATACATACCGGGGAGAGCATCGTGGTGGCTCCGTCACAGACGCTCAGCGACCACGAATACCATATGCTGCGCCAGATAGCCATTAAGATAATCCGACACGTGGGCATAGTGGGCGAGTGCAATGTGCAATATGCTCTGGACCCCGATTCGGATGATTACAGGGTAATAGAGGTGAATGCCCGCCTGAGTCGTTCTTCTGCCCTTGCATCCAAGGCGACCGGCTATCCTTTGGCCTTCGTGGCGGCAAAATTGGGCTTGGGCTTCGGTCTGGACGAGATTTCCAATGCTGTCACTAAGGTGACGTCGGCCTGTTTTGAACCTGCGCTGGACTATGTTGTGTGCAAGGTGCCTCGCTGGGATTTGGGCAAGTTCGAAGGTGTTTCCAAGTTGCTCGGCTCCTCGATGAAGTCAGTAGGGGAGGTGATGAGCATAGGCCGCACCTTTGAGGAGGCCATACAGAAGGGTATGCGTATGGTGGGCCAGGGAATGCACGGTTTTGTGTGCAACCATATCAAGGTGCCCGACATCGACTTCGAACTCAACAACCCCACTGACAAGCGTCTGCTTGCCATTGCGCAGGCTTTCGATGAAGGATACAGTGTGGACAAACTCCACGATATCACCAAGATAGACAAGTGGTTCCTGTACCGTCTCCATAATATCTGGTCTTACAAGAAGAGGCTTGAGGCCGTGGATTCGCCGGAGAATCTTGATGAGGAACTTATGCGCGGAGCAAAGAGAATGGGCTTCTCAGACCATCAGATAGGCAGCATCATATACAGAAACTCGACCTTGTCCGACTCCCACGAGGCAGGTTTGAGGATACGCTCTTACCGCAAAAACATGGGAGTGTTGCCCGTAGTCAAGCAGATTGACACTCTTGCCGGCGAGTATCCCGCATTGACAAACTACCTTTATCTGACTTACAACGGCACACAGAACGATCTCGAATTCGAAAAGGACGGCAAAAGCGTTGTGGTACTCGGATCGGGAGCCTACCGCATAGGCAGTAGTGTGGAGTTCGATTGGTGTGGTGTGACCGCAGTCAAGAAGATACAGCAGATGGGTTACAGGGCCATAATGATAAACTACAACCCCGAGACCGTATCGACCGACTACGACGTATGCGACAGGCTATTTTTTGATGAACTGACCTTGGAAAGGGTGCTGGACATCTGCGATATGGAGTGCCCCAAGGGAGTGATTGTTTCTACGGGAGGTCAGATTCCCAACAATCTGGCTCTTTTGCTGGACCGTCAGGGAGTGAATATTCTGGGAACTTCGGCGCAAAGCATAGATATGGCGGAGGACCGTCAGAAATTCTCCTGTATGTGCGACCGTCTCGGCATAGACCAACCCCGCTGGAAGGAGTTGAGCCGTATGGAGGAAATCCACGACTTTGTGCGGGAGGTGGGTCTTCCCGTGATGATAAGGCCGTCATACGTGCTGTCCGGCGCGGCAATGAAGGTGGTTTCCAATATGGATGAGCTGGAGGATTCTCTGCGGAATGCGGCTGTGGTCAGCAAGGAACATCCTGTCGTCGTGACCGAGTTTATGCAGAAAACCAAAGAGGTGGAGATTGATGCGGTGGCCCAGAACGGCGTTATAAAGTGTTATGCCATAAGCGAGCACATCGAGTATGCCGGCGTGCATTCAGGCGATGCTACCGTGGTGTTCCCTGCTCAGAAGCTCTATTATGAGACCATACGCCGCATTAAGAGGATATCCCGCCAGATAGCCTCGGAATTGAACATTTCCGGTCCCTTCAACATACAGTTCCTGGCCAAGGACAATGCTCTCAAGGTTATTGAGTGCAACCTTAGGGCTTCCCGCAGCTTCCCCTTTGTCTCCAAGATAACCAAGTTCAATTTCATAGGTCTTGCCACCGAAATTATGTTGGGCAAGGAAGTTGAGGCTTTCGGCAAGAATTTCGCCGACATAGACTATGTGGGTGTTAAGTGCTCCCAGTTCTCCTTTGCCCGTCTGCTTCATGCAGATCCGGTGATAGGCGTGGATATGGCTTCCACGGGGGAGGTTGCCTGCATAGGCGACAACTACTATGAGGCTTTGCTTAAGAGTATGCTTTCCGTCGGCTACATCATTCCTTCAAAAGAGAAGGGCATACTCATTTCTTCCGGTCCTTCTTATTCAAAGGTGGAGTTGCTGGAGGCTTCGCGTATGCTGGTCGAGAGTGGCTACAAGCTGTATGCTACGGGCGGTACCCATAGGTTCCTGGCGGAGCACGGCATAGAGACCATCCCCCTGCATTGGCCCGATTCGAAGAAGGAAGGTCCCAATGTGATGGAATATCTTACAGGACACAAATTGGATTTAGTCATCAATATTCCCAAGAACAATACTCAGGCTGAGCTGGCCAACGGATATACCATTAGGCGTACGGCGGTGGACCACAATATCCCCCTGATTACCAATGCTCGCCTTGCCTCAGCCTTCATCTATGCTCTGTGCAAGATAGGTGTGGAAGGGCTTGCAATCCGCTCTTGGAAGGAGTACAGACTTTCTGAATAGTTACAGCAGGTCAGCGAGGTCGTATATGAGCTGTTCGGTCTTTTCCCAGCCCAGACAGGGGTCTGTGATGGACTTGCCATAGGTGCACTCGCCGGTCTTCTGGGCTCCGTCCTCAATGTAGGACTCTATCATCAGACCCTTTACGAGGGAGTGGATGGGAGCATTCAGACGCATGCTGTGCAGGACTTCCTTGGCTATGCGGATTTGTTCGATGTACTTCTTGCCTGAATTGGAGTGGTTGCAGTCCACTATGACTCCGGGGTTGCTGAGCGTACCCGCCTGAGCGTACAGGTCGATGAGCTTGGAAAGGTCCTCGTAGTGGTAATTGGGATGGTTTGTGCCGTGGTTGTCCACATAGCCCCTGAGTATGGCGTGGGCATAGGGGTTGCCCTTGCTTTCCACTTCCCAATTGCGGTAGATGAAGGTGTGCCCTGACTGGGCGGCCTTGATGGAGTTCATCATCACGCTCAGGTCACCGGACGTGGGGTTCTTCATTCCCACGGGGATGTCCAAGCCGCTGGCCACCAGGCGGTGCTGCTGGTTCTCTACACTGCGTGCTCCTACTGCTACGTATGACAGAAGGTCCGAGAGGAAGTTGTGGTTCTCGGGATAGAGCATCTCGTCTGCGCAGGAGAAACCTGTTTCGTTGAGGGCTCTGTTGTGCAGTTTGCGTATGGCTATCAGGCCCTTGAGGATGTCGGGACTGGCGAGAGGATTGGGCTGGTGCAGCATGCCTTTGTAGCCGGCTCCGGTGGTGCGGGGTTTGTTGGTGTAGATGCGAGGTATGATTACTATTTTATCCTGCACCTTTTCCTGCACAGGCCTGAGTCTGGAGATGTAGTCGATTACTGAATCTTCGTGGTCGGCCGAACAGGGGCCAATTATGAGCAGGAATTTGTCGCTGTTTCCGCTCAATATGTCCCGGATATGCTTGTCATTCTCGATTTTTGCCTTTGCACCCTCCTCTGACACGGGGTACATTTCCTTTATTTCCTGAGGATTGAAAAGCTCTCTTTTGTACGTTGTATTCATAGTAGTATCAGTTATTTGTCAAATTGTTTCCGTCGTTCGGTGGAGGTTTGCATCATAAGGCGCACCGTGGCAATGTCGTCTTCTTCAATTGCTGTACGCAGACGCAGAAACTCAGTTCTGAACAGGTCCATCTGCTCCAGCAGCTCCTTTTTGTTGAGCATGAAGAGTTCGGGCCACATATTGTCGTTGATTTTGGCGATGCGTGTCAGGTCACGGAAGGAGTCGCCCGTGTATCCTGCCATTTCTCCCGGTTCCTTGCAGTTCATCAGACTCACTGCGATGCAATGGGTGAGCTGGCTCAGGAAGCCTATTATCTCGTCGTGGCGTTCCGGGCTGAGCCTGGAGATGTTGCCGAAGCCCAGTATGCGCCCCAATTCTTCGCATTTCTGTATTGCGTCCTCGCTGTTGCGCTCTGTGGGGGTTACTATGTAGTTGGCTCCCAGAAAGATGCGGCTGTCCGCATTCTGTACTCCGCTGACTTCCCGGCCTGCCATGGGATGGGCTCCGACGAATTCTACGTCCCCTCGCAGCATGTCCTGTATTTTGCTCACTATGGCTCCTTTAACGCCAGTTACGTCGGTCAGCAGTGCTCCGCTCTTGAACCACTTTTGATATTGTTCCACCCACTCCAGCAGGGTAGTGGGGTATAGTCCCGATATGATGATGTCGAAGCCGGATAGGTAGTTTTCTTCCACTGCAGTGGCTCCGCTCGCGACAATGCCTTTCTTCAGGGCATATTCCAAAGTTGAGGCTGACCGGGTTATGGCCCCTACCGTGTAGCCAGCCTTGGTAAGACCCTCGGCATAGCTGCCTCCGATAAGGCCCAGACCGACTATCAGTATTTTATTGTCTTTGCTCAGCATAAATCTTCAAGTATTGCGCGGGCCGCATCCGGGAAGTCGAGGGCCCCGTCTATTATACATTCTCCTGCGCGCAGATAGGCCTCTCTGCGGGTGTGGTACAGTTTTTCCAGCGCCTGCCTGTCCTTCGACAGGGGTCTGTCCTCCGTCGGGATGAGCTGGTCGGGGTTCTTGTCAAGCAGGTATATACGTCCCGTGCGTCTCAAATTGTGCACGTTGTTCCAGTTCAGCACAGCTCCTCCGCCCGTAGCTATGATGCAGGAGTGCTGATGCGACAGTTCCTCAATTACCTGACTTTCCATCTGCCGGAATGCTGCTTCTCCTTCCGTGGCGAAGATTTCACGTATTTCCCTGCCGCTTCTTTCGCGTATTATGACATCGGTATCGTACAGTGTCCGTCCCGTCATCTCGGCCAGCAGACCGCCAACTGTCGTTTTGCCGCTGGAGGGCATGCCGCACAGCACTATGTTGCACTTTTGGGCATACAGCTTGCGATAAATCCGTTCCAACTGCCGGGGGTCGCCCTGTTTGGAGAAGAAGAATTCATCCGCTTTCCACGCCTGGGCCACGAGCATGTACAGTCCGCCTTCAGCCTTCAACCCCGTTGCCTGAGCGTCCAGTATCAGGTTGGTTCTCAGAGGGTTGTAGATGCAGTCCAGCACTCCTTCCAGTGCCGGGAATTTGTCCAGGTCAAAGAGCCTGTCTCCGTCGTTGGGATACATCCCCACCGGGGTGGCATTCATTATTATCTGCCAGGGACCGCCTTTGCTGACTTCCTCAAGCCTCAGCTGCTCTTCATTGCGGGGAGTGCGAGTTGCGCAAACAACTTCTGCCGCTCCGAGCGAACGGGCCACTGCCACTGCCGTCTTGGCTGCTCCTCCCGCGCCGGCTACAAGCACCTTGCGTCCCTTGAAATCAAGTCCTGCCCTGAGGGACATTGCGCGCAGCCCGTAAAAGTCTGTGTTGTAGCCTCTCAGCCTGCCGTCCTCTCCCTTCACCACGGCGTTGACCGCCCCTATCTCAAGAGCCTCGGGAGCAATCTCATCCAGGTAGGGCATTACTGCTTCCTTATATGGTATGGTAACGTTGATTCCCTTGAAGTCGGCCTCCTGCATGAAGCTTTCCAGAGCGTCGCGGGGCACTTCGTGCAGGACATAGTTCTTATTGCCGAGCTCCGCATGAATTTCGGGTGAGAAGCTGTGTCCGAGATGTTCCCCTATCAGTCCGTATTCCATAATCCGTTCTTTTATTTTGCTGGTCTTCCGCGGGTTCTGCTCTTCCGCTGATTTTGGTTTTCCGCGGGTTCTGCTCTTCCGCCGGTTCTGTGTGTCTTTCTGAGTCGGTTTATCTGAGCCAGTCCGTCCCGAACTTCTTGGCCATTTCGTCGCAGATTACAAGGGCTGTGATGCTGCTGATCACTATGCAAATACGCCTGATTATCGCGGGGTCGTGCCTGCCGACGAGGTTCAGTCGCGCATCCTGCCCCGTGCTGAGGTCCACAGTGTCCTGAGGGCGGGATATGGAGGGCGTGGGCTTGACGGCGCAGTTGAACACTATGGGCATGCCGTTGCTGATGCCGCCGTTGATGCCTCCGTTGTTGTTGGTTCTGGTCTTGATGCTGCCGTTCTCATTGTATAAGGAATCATTTGCCTGCGAGCCCTTCATTTCTGCAAAGGCGAAGCCCGCGCCGAATTCTATGCCCTTTATGCCTCCTATTGCGAAAACCGCTCTGGACAACACTCCTTCGAGAGAGTCGAACCAGGGTTCACCCACGCCCGCGGGCAGGCCTGTAATGGCCGTCTGGATGCGTCCTCCTACGGAGTCAAGCTCGTGCTTTGCCGAGAGTATATAGTCCTTCATCTGCTGCTCTACAGGTTCCAGCACGGGAAAATCCTTCTTCTCCAGTTCGTTGAAGTCAGCCTCGAAATTGTCGAATGACCTGTCGCTGATGTCGCCGCAGCTGAGAATGTGGGTGCCTATGCGTATGCCCTTGGCTTTGAGAGCCTGGGTGACAATGGCTCCTGCCGCCACTATGCCTGCCGTAATGCGTCCGCTGAAATGGCCTCCGCCCCGATAGTCTTCAAAGCCTGCGTATTTGACGTGCGCGGCGTAGTCTGCGTGTCCCGGCCTTGCGAGACCTGCGCTTTTTTCATAATCCTGGCTACGTGTGTTCTCATTGGGAATGAGTATGCAGATTGGAGTGCCTGTGGTGTGCCCGTTGAACACGCCGCTGACAATGCGGAAATGGTCAGCTTCCCTTCTTGCGGTGTCTGTGGGACCCTGGGGCCTCCTTTTTGACAGGGCTTCCTCTATGGCTTCAAGGTTTACCTCTATGCCGGGCGCCATCCCGTCGAGCACCACGCCGATTTCTTCTCCGTGCGATTCCCCGAATAATGTCAGAATCACGCTGCTTCCTATGCTGTTTTTCATACTTTCACACTTCTACACTTTCTGTTGCTTTGTGTTCCCTTATGCGCCGGCGTATGTCGTCGAAACTGAGTTTCTGCAGCTCGAAACGGCCTATTTCAGGAACATATACGATGGAGATGCCCCCGTCTTTCTTTTTCTTGTCGTGGCATACATAGGCCATCAGAGTGTCTTCGTCAAAGGGGTCATCCACAGGCAGGGAGTACTTCTCAAGCACTGCCCTTATGCGCCTTCCGGCTTCAGCGCCGCAGAAATAGCCCATCCCGGCCGCTACACACTCTCCGTGGTATTTTTCTCCATTCCAGGCGGATTCTATCGCGTGTCCTATGGTGTGCCCGAAGTTCAAAACCCTGCGCAACCCCTTTTCCGTAGGATCCTGCCTTACCACTTCGCTCTTGATTTTCAGGGCGCCGGCAATGATGTCGTCTATGTCCCTGTCAAGTTCGGTGCTGGCCTCGATGAATTTGAACAAGCCCGCGTCGCAGGTAGCCGCCATTTTTATTGCCTCGGCCAGACCTTCGTTTATGAGTCTCGTGTTAAGGGTTGCCAGACAGCGGGGGTCGATTATGACCTTGGCCGGATAGTGGAAGGCGCCCACGATGTTTTTGACTCCCTCAAAATCGATGGCTGTCTTGCCTCCGATGGATGAGTCCACCTGGGCGAGCACCGTAGTGGGAATATTGTAGAAGTCTATGCCCCGCATATAGCAGGCTGCGGCAAAGCCGGCGATGTCTCCGACAACTCCTCCTCCGACTGCCACAATTGCGTCAGAACGGGAGAAAGATGCCTTGAGCAGGGCACCAAGTATGCCTTGCAGAGTAGTGATGTTCTTGCTGGCTTCTCCCTGGGGGAAAACGTACAGACTGCTGCGCGGGCATTGGTCCAATACGGCCCGCGTGTAAATCTCGGGAACGCCGCTGTCGCTGACCACGAGTATTTTCCTGTCCGTGGGCAGGTATTCTCCGATATGGTCCAGAGCTCCTCTTTCAAGCACTATGTCGTAGGCTCCCTTTGGCGTCGATACGTTTATTGTCATCCTGCTGCAGTTTCTCAGATTACAACTTTTTGTATTATCGTGTGTTATGCTTTATTGAAGGGTGGCGTCACACTCTTTTGTAACTGCCCACCATCTTGATTTTTTCACAGACTGTACCGAGTTGGCGCAGCAGATCGTCTCCTTCACTGCTGTTCACGTTTCCCTCCAGTTCGGCGTAGAAGTAATAGCTCCACATCGTGCCTTTAGTGGGGCGGCTATGCAGGTTACTCATATTGAACCCGTGCGAGCCTATGATGTTGAGGGCTTTTGCCAGAGCTCCGGCCTCGTTCTTGACCATAAACATAAGTATGAAATTGCGGTCGTAGCTTTCCTTGCCGCTGGGGGAGTTCTTCACTTTGGAGAAGACGGCAAAGCGCGTGGTGTTGCTGGTGGAGGCATTAATGTGCTCAGCAAGCAGTTCCAGCCCGTATTCGGCGGCGGTTTCCGCAGAGGCTATGGCGGCTATGCTCTTGTCGTTGCTCTCCGCCACATATTTTGCCGCGCGGGCCGTGTTCTCGAATTCTATGGTTTTGTAACCGTGGCTCTTGATGAAACGGGCGCACTGGGCCAGAGCTTGGGGATGGCTCACTACTGTCTTGATGCTCTCCTGACTGGAGCCTTTGATTCCCATCAGGTTTTGGGTGACATTCAGGTCAATCATCATATTCACGTACAGATTGCCGTTAAATGCCAAATCCATTACTCCGCCCACATCTCCGGAGTAACTGTTTTCTATGGGAAGCACCACGATGTCGGCTTCTCCGTTCTCACAGCAACGGTATGCGCTTTCGAAGTCGGGGCAGGGGATAAATTCGGCATTCTGGAACAGTTTTTGCCCTGCGATGTGGGCAAATGCGCCGGGAATGCCACTGTAGGCTACCTTCATACCCGACATCAGTCTGGTCTGGTAGGCCTTTGACAGGTCCATCACATTTTTCAGAAAAGGAACGTAGTATTCCTTTATGACCGGGTCCTTGATATATACTGAACTATGTTCGATTACCCTCGCTTCCTGCTCGGGGTCATAGATGGGCAGGCCATTCTGCATTTTGTAGTTCAGAACTCCGCGGGCAGCCTCCATGCGCTTCTCGAACAATTCTGCTATTTCCTTGTCACATTGTTGAATTGTCAATCTTGACGCTTCCAGTTCATTCATAATGCTACAGATATCATAAACCACAAAATTACATAAAATTGATTATATTTGCACACCAATTACCAACTCATTTATGGAAGTCCCCTCGCAATTCTCAAAAAAGAGCTTCCTATGGCTCTCCGTGCTGTTTGAAGCTGTTTTTTCTATAATATTCCTGATTCTGTATTCTCCCTTCGGCTCGCCCTTCTGGTTCGGCTTCAACAACCTTTCGCAGGGCACTTGGACCGTAGTGTTTTTCTTGCTTGCCTACGGCTACCTTTTTCTTAGTCGTACCCTAATGTATTATGCCCAGAAGCGCTTTTCCTTGAGACTCACCAGCATAGTGTTTGTCATCTGGTTTCTCGTGGACATTCTGTCCGTGTCCTTCATATATATGGCTCAAACGAACATCATTGGACAGAGACCCAGTTATTTGACCCTTTCGGAGGAACTTATACGCACGTACGGTTATGTCGGCCTGGTGCGTTTCATACCTTTTCTCCTTACTTTCGAGAGAGCCTTGGCTTTGGATTACCGGGACCTGTCCCGCAAAAAGGCGGAGGAGATTCTTGCCACTGAGGCCTCAATCATCGAGGGACAGATGGTGAATCTTTACGACCACGCAGGTTCGCTCAAGGTTACGGCTGCCCAGAAGGATATCTATTATCTGGAGTCTCAGGACAACTACGTTTGCTTGCATTATATGGTGGAAGGCAAGATGACCGAGTATCTGCTCCGTTGCAGCACATCCGAGGTGGAGGGTTCTTTCACCAATACTTCCATCGTCAGGTGTCATAGGTCATATCTGGTCAATCTCAATCATATCAAGTTGCTCAGACACGAACGCGGACGCGCCACCATTGTTCTGTCTTCCGGCAACGCCGATGTTGAAATTCCGGTTTCGAAAAGTTATTATTCATCCATTGTGGACCTTATTATGCCTGATAAGGTGGTGAATAAATAAAACGGGCGCGTCCCCCTCGAAGGACGCGCCCAACCAACTCATAGCACAAAGGTAAATCAAAGAATCTTAATTAGAAAGCGCTCTATTGGGGGCTGTGGGGCGAATGTTGCATTTTTAGGGGCGAAATTTCACAACTTGTGACAATTAGCTAATCATTTTGGCGGAAGCAGCATCGTCTATTAATAATCTTTCCGGGCATTTCGCAGCTTAGGAGGCGGGGACGTTGTCAAACGGCATCGTTCTGCGCAAAGCGCACTGGCTTGTAATTTTGCCCAAAGCACGATTAGGAGCTGCTCGGTCGATTGCCAGTCGCTGCGCTCCTTATCGACATGCTCGCTTACGCTCCGAATCGCACTTTGGGCTACATTACCTGCGCCATGCACTCGCATTGTTTTCTAACATCCCCACCCTCCACGCTGCTCCACGCTGCTCCGCCGGCGGCACACCGTTCGCCGCCGGCTTCCGAAGGACTCGAGCGTTATTATTTTTTCTGAGCCATGATGCGGGTTTTTATTCTTGTGGACGGCTTGGAAATCAATTGTATTCGGTCAGGGAGTTGCTCGATTGAACTGTAGCAATCCTTCTCAAACCATATTCCGGCTTCAATGGGAGTGGGATGCTGGGTTACGCCCGCAGGGTGTGTTCCACATACTTCGACATGCTCCTCATCTGTTTTTATTTTTGCTCCGGAATGGTAATTGATTCCTGTGACGAACTGTACTTCTTTCCCATTCAGTTCGGTAGCTGTGACCGTGGCGATAGCACTGTCGTTACTCATGTCAATGCGTATCGAAACGTCCACCTTGCTACCTTTGTAGTTCACGTTGTAGTAGCATAGTTCAGCAAATGCACCACCCTCATATTCACCGACGCGTGCTGTACTTCTCTCTGCACTATCGAAACGCTGTTCCTGCATTCCATCCCAAAGACGTACTCCTCCCAAGCCGACGGTGTTTCCTACAAAATATTCATCACATCCCGCTCCTTCAAGAAGCTGCTGCTCCTCGCTGGGGTACCACAGGTATTTGCACAATTCCATCTTGGTCCCTGACTTCGTATAAACGTCGATAGCACCGCTACCATTATAATATATACGGCAGGCCATGCGCGTGTTCTCCACTGCGGGCCCGTGATGACCGACTGAGAAGTACTGATCAGCCCCGTTGGCAGAGTACTCTCTCACCTGCAGACTGTCTGCCTTGCTGAACAGGCTCACCGCAGTATTCTGCTCTGGCTTGGTCCATTCGAGCGGCCAGTCGTCCGTACGGAATGGTGCTGCCGGGAAGCCATAGTTATTGTAGAGAGAACCTTCACACCAGTTGGTGAAGCAGTAACGCACGGCAACGGGATGGGGAACTTTGTCGCTCCAGACGCGCAGCTTGTTGCTCCATTTGACAACAGTTGCAGCAGCATCATGGAATACATGGTCTTCGCCAGCTATCTGGAAGCCGGATAGAGATGTTTCCATCGGAGCGATTTTCTTGATGTCGGAGTTGAAATACAGCAATGCTTCTGTATCATTGATTTCCATATGATCAAAACAGGGACCATCCACATTCACATAATCCAAGCCGTAGGTTTTACTCAGGGCCTGATAGGCCAGCCTTTTGCCCACTTCGCGTTTACGGCTGGGATGGATGGTATCTTTCTCTCCAATATCGCAAGTTACCACCATACCGCTTCCCGGTATCATGGCCAGGGTTTTTTGCTGTGCCTCGTTGAAATACCCGTTCATAAAGTCACCGGGATCATTATATTTGAATGGAGCGATCTGCACGAAGTAGAACGGTGCATCGGGATTGCGGAAAAGTTTGCGCATGGTGCGTACATAGGCTTCCTGCAAATGTACATATTGGTCGTGATAACCTCTGTTCATTTCACCTTGATACCACAGCATGCCTTTGAACGTGAATGGAATCAGTGCATCAATCTGGCCATTGTACAG
>JAEDMF010000154.1 GCA_016303175.1 Bacteroidales bacterium | reverse complement strand
GCAAGCCTATGTGCGAGCTTATGCGCCTGTATGCCTTCCCGTCGCGTTGGACGGTCTTCCCCTTTTCATCCACGCTCAAAGAAAGTTTGGTACCTATCCCGTCCGGCAAACGATAAACGCCACCCAGGGCAAAGGACCGGCACTCCTGACGGATACAGTAGCGGTCAGGGATTCCCAGCGCGCTCTTGGTCATCGAAAGGAAGTGCACGGCGTCCAGGAGATTGGTCTTGCCCTGCCCGTTGTTGCCGCAGATGCAATTCACGCCCGGAGAAAATTCCAGATCCGCAAAGACGATGTTCCGGAAATTCTGCACCATTATATGTTCTAGCGTCGCCATAGGAATACAAAGTTATCAAAAAAAGTTTTCACTTTCTCATTAAAATATTGTATTTTTGCGTCCTATTTTACGATAAATTCAAACTTGGAATATGGCAAAAGAAATTAACAAAGAACAGGAAGCCGTAATGAGCGCGGTTTCGAAGACGGAAGAATTCTTCAACAAGTACAGCAAGGCATTATGGATTTCCCTCGCCGTCCTGGTCATTTTGTGCGGCGCAGGCTACCTTACATACAGATATGCCTACCTGCCCAAGAAGGCTGAAGCTCTGGGACAGATGTATAAGGCGGAGGCCAACTTCCGCGCCGGCAATTATGAGCTTGCCCTGAACGGCGACGGCAACGACCTCGGTTTCATCCAGCTTATCGAAGAATACGGCAAGAAGGCCGGCAAGGACGCATATCTCTATGCTGCAATATGCCAGATGGAACTCGGAGATGCGGAGTCAGCCCTGAAATACGTTTCGAAGTACAGCACCAACGACCCCATTATGAAGGGCCGTGCCCTCGCTGTCAAAGGAGATGCCTATGTGAATCTTGACGAGAACGCAAAGGCTGTAAAATGCTACGAAAACGCCGCCTCCGCTTCCGACAACAACTTCAGCGCAGCCTATCTGCTCAAAGCAGGCATCATCTACGAGGCAATGGGTGAGGATGCAAAGGCCCTCGCCGCCTACAAAGAAATCAAGGAGAAGTATCCTCGTTCCTTTGAAGCATACGAGATAGACAAATACATCGCACGAATCGAGGTAAAATAATCAAGTCAGATATGGGAAGAGCATTCGAATTCCGCAAAGAACGCAAGTTCAAACGTTGGGGCCACATGGCCAAGACATTCACCAAAATAGGCAAAGAAATCACCATAGCTGTAAAACAGGGAGGTCCTGACGTGACCGGCAACCCCCGTCTGCGCTCTCTCATCGCCACCGCGCGCAGTGAGAATATGCCCAAGGAGAACATTGAAAGGGCTATCAAGCGCGCCAACGAGAAGGATATGGCCGATTACAAGGAGGTCGTATTCGAGGGCCGCGCCCCTCACGGCATCGCAGTGCTGGTGGAGTGCACGACGGACAACAACAACCGCACGGTGGCCAATGTACGCAGCTATTTCACAAAATTCGGCGGTTCGCTCGGCACAAGCGGCAGCGTGGAATACCTCTTCGACCGCAAGTGCTTCTTCAAAATCAAATCCGAAAAGCCCATTGACATCGAGGAACTGGAATTGGAAATGATTGACTTCGGCGTGGATGAAGTGTTCGAGGAATATGACGAGGAAAAAGATGAGAAGACCATCTGCCTCTACGGTGAGTTCACCTCATTCAACGCCATCCAGAAACACATCGAAGAGACCGAAGGATTGGAGCTTGTTTCTGCAGAATTCACCCGCCTGCCCAACGGAGAGCTCGTGGAACTCTCTGAAGAGGACAAAGCCGGAGTGGAGAAACTGCTCGAAAAGCTGGAGGAGGACGAGGACGTCCAGAATGTTTATCACACAATGAAGGAATAATCCTCCTTTTATTATGTAATCCTTCTTTATTATATGAACAAGGAACTTGACTCACGGGTCCAGCGGGCCGTAGAGTATTTTATGCAAGGGTACGGTTGTGGCCAGAGTGTCACAGCCGCCTTTTGCGATTTATACGGGCTCACTCCCGAACAGGCCTTTCGCATAGGAGCCGGTTTCGGAGGAGGAGTGGGCAAAATGCGCATGATGTGCGGCGCAGTGAGCGGAATGGTCATTCTGGCAGGTCTGGAAGACGGCCAGACGGGCGCTGCGGACCGTTCAGGCAAAACAGAGTGTTATAAGGTAGTGCAAAATCTGGTGGAGGCCTTCCGCAAGGAAAACGGCTCCATCATATGCGCGGAACTGCTCGGGCTCAAAGGTCCTGTGCCAATGGGAGATTTCACTCCGAGTGAAAGAAATGCCGAATATTACAAAGTCAGGCCCTGCGCAGCCAAGGTGGAAAGCGCTGCGCGCATTTTCGCAGAATATCTGAAAACCAAGCGTTAAACCATTATGTTCCCGATTATCGACCTCGCGCCCAAGTTCAGGATGCTCATTGTATTCTTTGTAGCCTGGTTGGCATCTGCCCTGATTTTCAAGCCCATCTGCCAGATAGCCAAATCCAAGAACATTGTCGACAATCCGGACGCGCGCAAACTTCAGAAAGAACCCATACCCGTGCTCGGAGGCGTGGTCGTATTCTTCGGCATCATTGCCGGCCTTACCTTCTTCAAGACGCTCCACAGCTATGTGAGCATCTTCCCCGTCGTGTCGGCCATGGTTGTGATGCTTTACATCGGAGTCATTGACGACGTCAGGGGCATCAAGTCCTACACCCGTTTCGCCCTCGAAATTCTGGTGGCCCTACTGATGGTCTTCGGCACTAAGGCCTACGTGACCAACTTCCAGGGAATGTGGGGAATAGACTATGTATCTACAACTTGCGGAGTAATGCTCTCCGTGCTGACCTTTGTGGGCGTAGTGAATGCCTACAATATGATTGACGGCATAGACGGCCTTTCCTCAAGCCTCGGAATACAAATCTGTCTCTGCTTCTTCCTGCTATTCTTCCTGGCCCACGACTACTCCTACGCCGCCCTTGCCGCAGTAACTATGGCAGCCATGCTACCCTTCTTCATGCACAACGTCTTCGGCTGGAGCAGCAAAATGTTCATTGGAGACGGAGGTACGATGGTACTGGGCACAATGTTCTCTGCGATGATACTCGAAGTGTTGAGCACACGTTTCGGGACTGCTCTGGAAGCCATCACCGAAGTAACCATAGGAGGAGGGTGGACCCTTGATTTCAGTCTCATAGCCTTCACGCTGGCAGTGTTCGGCCTGCCCATCGCAGACACGCTCCGAGTAATGTTCGAGCGCATTGCCCGAAGAAAATCCCCCTTCAGTCCGGACAACACACACCTGCACCATCTGTATGTGCAGAATGGTTATTCATTCATAGGGACTACAATAAGGGAGAATCTGCTGAATATAGTCGGGATTGCCGCCTTCATACTGCTGTGGCGTTTGGGAGCAAGCAAGGAGTGGCAAATGTACGGCGTGGTGCTGTGCGCCCTGGCCGCCGACCACATCCCCACTGCCCTGCTCCGCTACACACTGAAACATCCCGACTGTGCTTTAGCCGGTTTTGTCGCCAAAAGAGCAAAAAGATCTCATATTGAGCGACGCGGCATCTGGCTCAAAATCCAGAAACTTATCGACAGAGCCTGACAATCGGGCGTAATGGATTACTAAAACGCAGACGCACGTCTGCTGCTGGGGTTAAGAAGTCCCGAAAGGGCTTAACAAAAGGCTACATCCTCCGCTTAGGAATCTTCTAAAAATAACCTGCTTTAGATATGGATAAGATTTTCGAGAACAGATTGATTTTCGA